>CAZBGF010000235.1:0-3779 GCA_964491255.1 uncultured Verrucomicrobiota bacterium | reverse complement strand
AATTTCCTCTTGACTACTCCCATTCCTTTTTACACACAATTCTTTACAGTACTGTTATAAAAACATATAACTGTGTAGGTAACTGTTCACGGTCGAGGAAAGGAAATAAGAGAATAACGATTGCCGAACATTCGGGGTGAGTGTATACGCTTGATTTGTTTGATTACATTGTGCATAATAATGCCATGCAAATAAGTATGGTAACCGTGAACAGTGAATGGTCTGAGTATGAAAGGATTTGAATCATGCAGGATGAATTGAAGCCTCGATTGAAAACGTTAGAGAAAAAATTATCGGAAATGCGAGGTTATCTTTGACGTCGATAAACGCGAAAAAATTCTGGCTGAACTGGAATCGAAAATGAATATGTCCGATTTCTGGAATGACCGGAATGCGGCCAAGGCTGTCATTGATAAAGCTCAGAAACAGCGTGCGGTATTGAATCGATTCAAGCGCCTGCAATCCGAATTCGAAGATAACCAGGTGCTCATGGAACTTGCTGAATCCGAGTCGAACGATGATCAGAAAAACAATACCCTGGAGCAGATTGGAAAGGATATAGACAAATTGGAACAGTCCTTTCGGAAACTGGAAATCGAATCACTGCTGGATGGTGATTTGGATCATCATAATGCTTTTTTGAGTCTTCATGCCGGTGCTGGCGGAACAGAGGCCTGCGATTGGGCCGAAATGCTGTTTCGGATGTATCGTCGTTATTGTGAATCGCATGGTTTTGATGTTCGTTTGCTTGATATGCTTCCTGGTGATGAAGCGGGCATTAAGAGGGTGACATTTTCGGTGGTTGGTGATTATGCGTATGGTTACCTGTCTGCTGAACGTGGTGTTCATCGGTTGGTACGGATCAGTCCATTTGATGCGAATAAACGGCGGCATACCTCCTTTGCGTCATTTGACGTTATCGCTGAAGTTGAGGATGATGTGGAAGTTGAGATTAAGGAATCAGATATTCGGCTTGATACGTATCGGTCAACTGGAGCAGGGGGACAGCATGTGAATAAGACGGATTCGGCTGTGCGTATCACGCATTTTCCAACAGGAATTGTGGTGGCGTGTCAGTCAGAACGCTCGCAGTATTCGAATAAAACCAATGCAATGAAAGTATTGCGCGCGCGGATTTATGAGTGGATGCAAGATCAGAAGCGCCAGAAAATGGAAAAAATCTATGGCGATAAGGGTGAAATAGCATGGGGTCGCCAGATTCGCTCATATGTATTACAACCATATACCATGGCGAAGGATCACCGGACTGACCTTGAAATCGGCAATGTCATGGGAGTATTGGAAGGTAATCTTGCCCCGTTTATTGAGGAATACCTGAAATTCAAGCGCGCACAGGCCAACATTAGTGGAGCGTGAAGAAAGTTAAAAGTCTACATTCGGCTCACTTTAGGCGCTTCTGTAAGAAAGAGATACGAGATATGAAATATGACTATTAAAAGCATGACAGGCTATGGGAAGAGGAAGTCCTGTTCAGGCAGCATTACTGCGGTTGTCGAATTAAAATCGGTGAATCATAAACAGTTTGATTCCCGTTTGAACTTGCCAAGAACACTGATGTTTGCGGAATCCAGGATACTTAAATATATTCACAAACGAATAGCGCGTGGATTTGTGACATGCGGGGTTACCGTTGAGGTTTCCTCTAAATTCAGAAAGCAAAGAGTTGCGGTGGATGAACCTCTTGCACAAGCGTATGTTACGCGGTTGCGTAAAGTTGGGGGTCATCTTGGAATAAAGGATGATTTAAGCCTCGGAATGTTATTGACCATGCCGAAGGTGGTTAGATTTGAAGACTCTGACGTCTGTTCGGGTAAACTCTTGCCGATTGTTTTGGAAAGTCTAAAGCATGCGCTTTCAGCTCTGATCGCAATGCGTGCTTCAGAGGGTAAAACACTGCAGCAGGATATTGACGCCAGGTTGGAAAAGCTTCAAAGCATGTTTAGCCGGATCGAAAAACGCGCGCCTGGGGTGACTAAAAAACACCGGCGTGCGCTTAGAGAACGAATCCAATCTTCCGGTGTCGAGTTGAACTATGCGGACTCCGGTCTTCTTCGTGAAATGGCGTTTTTTGCTGACCGGTCCGATATATCCGAAGAACTGACTCGTTTACACAGTCATATCAAGCAGACTGTTGAAAAGCTTTCTCTAACCGTTCCTGTTGGAAGGACACTTGATTTTCTGCTTCAGGAAATGTTTCGTGAAATTAATACGATCGGATCAAAGGCAAATGGCACGCAAATTGTCGGATATGTAATCCGGTTCAAAGCGGAATTGGAACGTATTCGTGAACAGGTTCAAAATATCGAATGATACAGTCAGTAATTTTAATTTTGAACTTTATGCCAAGCTGCATTGAGACACAGCAAACCGCCTGAAGGCGGAACTCCAAACAGAATGAGCCATTTCCTTTGTTTGGAGTCCCGCATTTATGCGGTTCCGGTTCAAAATGAGAATTGCTATGACATATTCATCCAAAAGACCATTATGCATTGTGATATCCGCCCCGTCAGGGACAGGGAAGACAATGCTCTGCGAACGACTTCTGGATGAGTTCCATACGATGATATACTCTATCTCCTGCACAACCCGGCCATCACGCAAAAGCGAAATAAACGGGAGGGATTATGTATTTCTAACGGAATCCGAGTTCAGTCGCCGGATAGAAGCAGGTGATTTTCTGGAATATGCGAGCGTTCATGGGTATTGGTACGGGACACTGCGGCAGGATGTTGAGAAGGTGTTGTCCGATGGCCTTGATGTGCTGATGGATATTGACATTCAGGGAGCCAAAAGTATTCGCAATATAATTTCTAAATCTCAGGGCAGTATATTACATAAAGCTTTTGTGGATGTGTTTATTGTGCCCCCGGATATGGATGAATTAAAAAAACGCATTGAACAGCGAAAAGAAGATTCAGCAAAAGTCATCCGGCGCAGGTTGAAAGATGCGGAGCAGGAAATGCTCTATTGGAAAGATTATCAGTATTTGATTGTAAACGATGATCGTGACAAAGCTTATGACCAACTCCGGTCCGTCATTGTTGCGGAACATTGCAAGGTTTGAAGAAACGTGAAGCGGGAAGAAAGTTATAAGTGATCTAAAGTGATCTAAAGTTTCACTTTTAACTTATTTAAATCCGCGCCTATCCGCGTAATACGCGGTTAATGAGATTCATGTAAAGGAATGGAATTGCCGAATGTCGAATAAAAAAATCAAAAATCAAAAATCGAAAATTGCAAACAAGAAAATTTTACTTGGTGTAACTGGTTCTATAGCAGCTTATAAGACTGCTGAATTGGTTCGTCTAATCATTAAGCAAAACTGGGATGTGTCAGTGATTATGACTAAGGCGGCCATGTGTTTTGTAGGTGAATTAACCTTTCGTACGTTGTCGCGCCGTCCAGTGGTTACTGATATATTTGAAAAAGTTACTGAGTGGGAACCAATGCATATTTCATTAGCTGACAGTTCAGATGTTCTACTTATTGCTCCCTGCACTGCTAATGTGATTGCCAAACTGGCGCATGGCATTGCTGATGATGCTCTTACGTCTGTGGCTCTTGCCTGCCGATCGCCTTTAATCATTGCGCCTGCCATGAACGAGAATATGTGGAATCATCCTGCAACCCGGGAAAATATCAGCGTGTTAAAGTCGCGCGGCGCTGAAATTATTGATGTAGAGCGGGGGGAATTGGCCAACGGATATAAAGGAATTGGACGCATGGCGTCGGTAGAAACCATTATGGCTGTACTGAAA
>CAZBGF010000234.1:0-3788 GCA_964491255.1 uncultured Verrucomicrobiota bacterium | reverse complement strand
CGATACTGGAAAAAATACTGTTTGATTCATTCAAATCTATTGTGATGACTTCGGCTTCACTGTCAGTTGACGGCAGTCTTGAATATTTCAAAAAACGGGTTGGCGCGCGGAACAGCCGGGACCTGATCGTTGGCTCTCCATTCAATTACAGCCGCCAGATGCGTGTTTTTATTGCACAGGACATGCCGGACCCGAATCGGGGGAACTCGGCACTCGGAACTCGGAACTCGGAACGCAGAACCCTGAACGTGGAACGGAGTACAATATATTCTTTTACTGATGCGGTGGCTGAGGGTATTTGTTATTTTGTGAAAAAGACTCAGGGTCGCGCGTTTGTTCTTTTTACAAGCGCTGAAATGATGAAAAGCGTGGCGTGTCAACTTCAAGGTTTTTTTTCAGAGCATGGTTTTAAACTGTTAGTCCAGGGAACCGGTCTGCCGCGGCATGTCATGCTGGAGCAATTCAAAGCCTTTACAACAGAGGAAGGCACGGCGCAACGTGGCTGTAGCCGCTCCGCTGTGCGGAGCGAAGAGGGACATCGCGCAGCCTGCCCGTGGGACCGACCTGCGGCCAGGGAGCGCGACGGCTACAGGGATCCGAGCGGCGCTGTTCTGTTCGGGCTTGAAAGCTTTTGGACTGGCGTGGATGTCCGCGGCGAAGCGTTGAGCAATGTCATGATTGTTCGACTGCCGTTTGCCGTGCCGAACGGGCCGGTCACGAAAGCCCGAATGGATCTTATTACGGAGCAGGGCGGTGATGCGTTCCGCGAGTATTCTCTTCCAGAGGCGATTCTGAAGTTCCGGCAGGGGATTGGGCGTTTGATTCGTACTGCAACTGATGAAGGCATCATCGTAGTGCTGGATTCCCGTATAGTAACACGCCGGTATGGACGGTTCTTTCTAAAAGCTATTCCGGAATGTCCTGTTGAAGTCGTTGATTGTCTGGGGGAAAAGAATAATAAATTATAGGACCGCGGGCATTCCTGCCCGCGAAATGAATCAGCAGTGAATGGTTGAGTTCCTAAAAAAGGACCGCGGGCATTCCTGCCCGCGAAGTAAATCGGCCAGGAATGACCGATGTCCTGAAGACAACTAATGAACAAAACGCAGACATTATCTTTTCATAGACGGAATCTTCCTCATTGGTACGTGGCTAATAAGACCTATTTTGTCACTTTCTGCTTAAAGGGAGCCATCCCCCTGACTACCCTGAATGAACTTCGAATTGAACTTAATGTGTTTATTCAAACTCACCCTTCAGAGAAAGAACTTGATGACTTTCACCGTCAGCGTTTCGTCAAAGTTGAAAAGTTTTTAGACACGGCATGGCAAAGCCCTGGCTTTTTAACGAAACAGGGGATACCAGAACTGGTGTTATCCGGTTTCGAATGGTTGGAAACAAATCACGGATGGGTCATTCCTGCGGTTGTAGTGATGCCCAGTCATGTGCATTGCCTTATGAGAAACACGGAGGGTAAAAGCGCATTGCTTGGCAAACACATAGGTATAATGAAGGGATATGTAGCTCGCCAGGCTAACCAAATTCTCAATCGATCCGGGGCATTCTGGTTAAGTGAGGCTTTTGATCGCTGGTGCCGAAGTCCTGAAAAGTACGAAGCGGCGATTCGCTATATCAAAAATAATCCGGTAAAGGCAGGGCTGGTCAGATGTCCGGCGGATTGGCCTTGGGTCAAAATTACATAAGTTCGCGGGTCCTTTAGGAGCCGAGTTACATCGCGGGCAAGAATGCCCGCGGTCCTTTAGGAGATCGGTCATTCCTGGCCGATTTACTACGTGGTCCTGAAAGGGAAAAAAAACATAAAAAAACTTGAAGTAAAAACTTGAATGATAAACCATTTCGGCCTATATTATACTTGAATCAAGAATTGTCATTTTAATGAGGCTGTTCAGGAAGGCACAAAGCCTCGAAGCTTCAAAAGCACATAGTAAAGAGAATGATAAAAGATGAGTGATGTCACTATTTTCAGGAGACTGCGCGGTTTCTTTATTCGCGTTCCCGCCATAAGAAAATTAGGCCTGGGTTTGGCCGTTGCCTTTCTGTGCCTGGCCTGTGAAAATGTATTCGCCTACACTCTTAACGTCAACCTGTTATGCACAAATCCACCGCCAACGGTAGTTCCTGCCGGCGCTGAGTGGAGATCATCGTGCACTCCGACAATATGGCGAACACCGGGCGCTCAGGAAACCATACCGAATGATACCTGGATTGCGATTTATTTTAAGGGAGTCAGCGACTATTATTCGCCGTCGTCTCCTACATATCAACTGGCCGGCAATACGATCACAAACTACTATTATACACCCTGGACAAACACAATCGGCGTGGATGTAAATCCTGATGGTGCAACATGGAGTTTAACAACATATACTAATACTTTCACCAATTCATCGTCTTTCTCAGAGTTTGCCAATGGCTCTAATGATCATGGGTCCGTGTTATGTCCGACAGGCACCTATGTAGTGACTTATGCGGACTATTTCGGTTACACGCCCCCAAGTCCTGAGACCAATGCGATTGTCGGCGCTGTAAATGTCGTTTTCACCGGAACCTATGACCGCGCATGCGGGGATATTACCAACTTTGTGACTCCGACAAACGGCAACTGGAGTTATACCACATATCCTTCTGATTATTCCACTTACACGACAAGTTCGTTGAGCGGAACGTACTCCAATGTTATGACCAACGCGCCCATTGGCCATTATATTATTCACTATATTGATGACGTGCCCGGGTATGTTGCTCCTGCTGACATATCTTTTACGAACAGCGTGGCAGGCATTACAATTTCTACTAACTACGCTGATCTAATTGGAACAGGCAGGAGGCTGACTGTTTATGTTTACAAACCGGGTGATGCTGTGGAGAGAGCGACAGAAGAATACTTACAGGGCATTGGATACGGAACATTTTCTGTTACCAACCACGGCGCATCTGACGGTAATAATTACTATTTTACATATGGTGATGCAGCTTATATCACGCCGATAGTAACCAATATGGTGGATGGCGCAAATACGTATACTAGCTTTTTCTATAAAGCTTATCGCTTTTACGATAGTACCGGTAATTTTATAGAGGAATTTAAGCCGGCTGATCTGGATAATGGACGAATTAGTTTCACTATGCACAGTGATTATGATCTATACATTCTGTTCAGCCGCGAATATGAAACTTATGACAATGTCGGTGATGTGGATGGCGACCATCTGCCGGATGAATGGGAAAACGTGTGGGGACTGGATCCGGAATCGAGAGATGGAGATGACGGCCGGGGCGGCAATCTGGACGAAGATTACATTCCCTCATCCCGAACCAATGCGCCGGCGCTCTATTCCATTTCAACGAATTATATATCATCGTATCTCGGAACAGGCAGTGCAATTCCGGGATATCCATTAATGGGGAACGCGCTTTCAAATGGATATAATAATACGCTCGCAGTCAAAGTTATCAGTTTTGTCAAATTCAATAATGATCTGGAATGCCGTGGGCTTGACGGTTATTACAAAACGCATGGTCCTACCAATCTCTTTGCCGGCGGGGTTTGTCCTGATGATGATCCAAGAACTGATCCTACAGAGCCTGACACTGATGGTGACGAAATGAATGATGGGTGGGAGTATTATTTCTGGTACTGGCGTTCAGCCAGCTCATATACAGCAGGGATTTCCAACAGCGCTAATCTCAGTTGGGTGAAAATATCACCGTGTTCTGATCGCGAACCTAATCAATCAGTCGCATCTGATGATACTGACCTGGATGGA
>CAZBGF010000233.1:0-3794 GCA_964491255.1 uncultured Verrucomicrobiota bacterium | reverse complement strand
ATCAGCGCAATATGTTTCATGATTTTTCTCGTCTTCAGCCGCCTTGCCCAGCGCAGTAAATATTCAGTGAACCACATGTTGGTGCGCAACATGCAGGCTAAAGCCTGAACTCCGAACGCTTGATGGCACTGTTTCCAGTGTTTGGAGTACAAGCTTCAGCTTGTTTCTCCGAGAAGCGTACGTGGTTTACTGACTGTTTACCCAGCTCAAAAACAGCTGTAATCATTGTCAAGGTGTTTCTGGTCTATTTCTGGTATACTACAATAAATACAGTTTGCCCACGGGTCAAGAATACAAATAAGCAATTTTCAGTTGCCGATTGCTGATCTGTGATTTATTATCTGTTATGTTATAAATAACAGAAATTGAAAATTGTTATGAAGAAAGGAAATTAATTAATGAAAAAGGTCCTGATTCCCACTAAACTGCAAAACGTTGTGCAGGAAATACTGGAAGCTCATGGTGATTACCTCGTGGTTCATGACGATAATACTGATATTCTCTCGTTGGCTGAGAAACATTCAGACGCCTATGCACTGATTGTCCGCAGTGAAAAGGTCACTTCCAAAGTTATAGATGCCTTGCCTCAATTGAAAGTCATTGTCCGGGCAGGCAGTGGTTACAATACCATTGACGTCATTTATGCACGCAAAAAAGGGATAGACGTCATGAATACGCCGGGCGCCAACTCCAATGCCGTTGCTGAGGAAGTCATTGCGTTGATGCTGTCCGACGCAAGACACATCATTGAGGCTGACGCGACGACACGCGAGGGAAAATGGGAAAAGAAAAAATTTATGGGGCGCGAAATTGCGGGGAAAACAGTCGGAATCGTGGGGCTTGGCAATATTGGACAGCTTGTTGCCAGGCGTCTATCCGGGTTTGATGTCAAATTGCTTGGTTATGATCCTGTTCTCTCGCAAAAACGCGCTGACGCTATGAACGTGGAAATAGTTGATCTTCCGGAACTTTTCGAGCGGTCAGATTATATCACGCTCCATATTCCGGAAAACGAAGAAACTATGGGTATGATCAATGTCGGGTTTCTCTCGAAAATGAAAAAAGGCGCTACTCTGATAAACTGCGCACGAGCCGGAATCATAAATGAAAATGATCTGAGAGCTGTCAAGGCAGACAGGAATATTCGATTTCTGAATGATGTTTACAGCAAGGACGCGGAAGGCCGGAAAACGGTAGCTGACATTGCGGATGTCATGCTCCCGCATCTTGGCGCCAGTACGCAGGATGCCAATTATAATGCAGCCAGGCGTGCGGCTGAAGAGCTTATTGAACTGGATGATAAAGGAATCACCAGTTTTATTGTAAACCGCGAAGTGCCGGAAGGTCTGGATGAAGAATACGGCAGACTGGCTTATACGATTACGAAGTTATGCCAGTATCTGATCGGGCCCAAGGCTAAAGTTAAAACCATTGAAACCAGCTTCTATGGATCCCTGGAAAAATTCAGCGACTGGCTCATGATTCCCATTGTCACCGCGATGGGACGCAAACCTGAACAACCCATGGATTATAAATCAGCATTGACGTTTCTGAAAGCAATGGGTATTGACGTGATAAACCGTTCAACAGACCCGAAAAAAAAGTTTGGTAATTCCATGACCATTGATCTTACAGGCACGCTCGGCTCTGACAATCTGATCCACGTCAGCGTCAGGGGAACAGTGGTTGAAGGTGTGCTGATGCTGTCCCGGATTAACGAGTTTGAGAGGCTGTATTACGAGCCAAAGGGTCATACAGTATTTTTCATTTATGAAGATCGCCCGGGTGTATTGGGGAAAATCGGTGCCGCTCTTGGCGCTGTAAGTATCAACATCGAGGATGTTCGGAACCCTCACCATACAAAAGAGAATCAATCTCTTGGCATTATGCACGTCAATAAAAGCGTTCCGGAAAATGTGATGGCTGATATTGCGCGGGATATCAAGGCGCTGTCCTCGTTTTATTATGATTTTGGCAAGTAGGAAAAACACTACATTAGTCAGCCGGCATATTTCATGAACAATGCAGATGTTCTTTAACCAGCTTTGCTGTTTCCGCGTTCTTGCCGGAAAGACGTTCGCTCAGATCCTTGTCGCTGAAACTCTGTAATGATTTTGCTATACCATCAATCACACCAGCCGGAAAAACGTTATCCTTTTCGTAAAGAGCGCGATCTTTCAGCAGGTGATCAGCTGACTCCCAGCAGCTGGTTGGCAGGTGAGTCAATTTATCCTGGATTTCACTGTGTTTCGGCGAAAAGATATTTACATCAACATAAAGCTTATCAGCTATATCGAGAGCATCTTTCATTTCCAATCCGTGTCGAGCAGCCACTGCCAGCCCGGCCAGCAGTAAATAAATATCAGCTGATCCATCAGGACAGCGGAATTCAATGGTCTGCCTGGATTCAGAAGGTCCGGATTCGACTTTTTTCTCCCGCGGATTGACATCGGCAAACATGGAGTCAACTCCTGCCCATCCCAAAGGAACTCTTACCAGAACCGATCGGTTCCGATCTCCCCAGCAGATATTCGTCGGCGCCTCCTGATGAGGGACCAGGCGAAGGTAAGACGTTGGCACCGTGTTGCCGAATGCGGTCAGGGAGGGTGCCATGGTCAGGTACCCTGCAATAACCCGCTTGGCATTTTCGCTCAATTGTCCTTTATTATCAACCGTCATATTACGGCCCTCTTTTGCCAGTTTCGTATGAACATGAAGGCCGCTGCCCGCGTGGCCAACCACAATTTTCGGCGCGAATGAAATCGTGACGCCATACTGATATCCGATCATTCGCAGTATCCATTTTGCAAGAACCATTTGATCAGCCGCATCTTCAAGAGACACGGGCATAAACTCGATTTCGTGCTGTTCCATGCTCTGGCCGCCTTCGGCAATATGCCCTACCTCGGAATGACTATACTTGATTTTGCCCCCGGCCTGGACAATGGCCTTCATTGCTTCAATCCGCAAGTGCTCCCATTTGCAGAATGGCGAAGAATCATGATATCCTTTCTGAACCATTCCGGGATACAGTGAATTGGGCTCATCGCAGATAATATAATATTCGAGTTCACCCATGGCTTCTAAACTCAGGCCTGTTACGTCTGTTAAAGCTTTGTGAGCATTTGTCAGGATAGTTCCCGGTGCGATTGGAAGCTTTTCCCCTTCTTTTGTGTAATATGCGCAGAAAATATCGAGAGCGGGAATAGTTGAAAATGGATTGACAAAAGCTGTTTTATAACGAGGTACTACATAAAGATCACTTGAAGCAGTGTCAATATAGGAAAAAAGACTGGATCCATCCACCCGTTCTCCAGCTGACAGCAGACGGTCTAACTGAGTTTTACTTGTGATACTGAAATTTAGCGTTTTTAATTTTCTGTCTCCCCCGACATATCGAAAATTAACTATTTCAATGTGATTGTTTTCAATAAACTTTATAATGTCGGCTTTAGTGAATTCGTCTGGTAATTTACCAATCTGCTGAACAAGTTTGTTAGGGTTCATGGCTATTTCTGTGTTTTGCATTTCCATTGATCTCCATTTTGTTATGTGTCTTGAAATCAGGCCGACGTTGTGACTCGAAAATAAATTTCACGGTTTTGCGGCAATATGTATAACCATAACCTGGATTTTGCATCGTGCAGGATTCAGATACAAATAAAAATGATGAATGATGAATGTACAAACCTTAAATCCGAAAAGCAAGCGTTAAAAAAAACATGTAGTATTATAATTTTTTAGAAATATCACATTCTTTCTTCATTATTTTCAAACAATGAAACAGGAGTTAT
>CAZBGF010000232.1:0-3798 GCA_964491255.1 uncultured Verrucomicrobiota bacterium | reverse complement strand
GAGCTGAGGGCTGCAAGAAAAGAGGATCTCAAGGTGCTTCTGGGCCTGGCCCGTGAATACCAAGGACAGGTGAGTGACTACAAGTCCGGCGATATCCCTGATTCGATCAAGGATAGGAAAGAATACCACCCATTCTTCCGTAACCTGCAGTCAAAGCTTGAGGCATATTCAGTGCCCGCAGATCAGCTTTGTGAAATGGTCAAGGCAATATATGAGCTGATCGACCGGCACAAGATCGTTGACTGGCACCGGAATATCGAGGTGGAGCGTCAGGTCAGGATAGAGCTGGAAGATTATCTCTTCGATGTCGCCAAAGCGAAATATGGCGTTCCGGCGGCAACGGACGAGATTGATGCCGTGATCACGCTGGTCTGGAACCTGGCTGTGGAGAACAAGGTACAGTGAACACGGACCTGAAGATCGCAGGGGCAATGGAGCGGTGCTTTACTTATCAGAACGTGTCTTTTGATTTCTATCTGATGCTGGAGGACCGAAAGACCGTTTCGGCCACAGTCTTTCCAACACAGGCATTAGTCGTAAAAGCCCCTCTGGAGGCCAACGGGGCCCGTATCTTTGATTTCTTGCGCAGGAAATTCCGCTGGATTCTGAAGCAGCAGCGCTATTTTGCGCAGTTCAAGGCAAATCCCAAAAAACAATATGTCAGCGGGGAGACCTTCCGATATCGCGGCCGATCCCACAAGTTACTGATTCGTAGAAATGGACACGAGGAGCGTGTTTCACTTCGACACGGGACATTGACGGTTTTCACGACCTTGCCGAAGAAACATAGCCATACCAAAGACCTTCTGGATACATGGTACAGGGATAGAGCGCATAGGGTTTTCTCTGAGCGGTTGTTGACGTGTTCTTCACTGTTCGACTACAGGAAAATGCCGGGGTTGACAGTAAGGCAAATGACCAAGCGCTGGGGCAGTTACTCGCAAAAAACCAACAGGGTGATTCTCAACCAGGAACTGATCAAGGCTTCGACACGACATATTGACTATGTTATCATCCACGAGCTTTGCCATGTAACACACAAAAAGCACAGTCGCGCATTCTATGATCGGCTCGCATCCCAGCTCCCGCAATGGCAAAAGCTCAAAACAGAGCTTGAGCTCAATCTTCTGGGATGAGGGACTTCCTTGCTTTTCAGGACAGATGGGATTGTAGCTAAAGCGGAGCATGCCCGAACTCGGACCCGACATAGTGAGCGGCGAATCTGCGGACGAAAACTATTACGCAGGTTCTACCCGAGAACTACTACGCCGCTTTTCGTTTCAATCAACCAGCACTTCTAATTTTGATCCGCGTGACTTCATCTTTAGTTCGGAGTATCCGGCAGCAGCCGGACAAAAACAGACTGCCACGTCGCCCCGTACGTACGGGGCGTTTTAGGCGCATTTAAGACGTCGCATATAATGCGACGGCTACAATTTGTTCATTTCGCAAAAAACTATGAAAAACGATTAATCTCCGTCATAATTAGAACCTGTTCGAAAAGGGTGTTGCACGCGAAACATGCAGAAAGACACAAGAGATGTTTACTCAGGCACAAAGTGACAAAGGCACATAGGCACAAAGTTTCAGGGATAATATCCAAATACCGGAACAGCCTGCCCGCCTGCCCGAGACGGAGCTCAGGCCGGCCAGGGTGGAACCGCCCTGCCAGCCGCCCCGTACGTACGGGGCGAGTGACGCGGCGGCCACTGATTGACACTGATATAAAGAAAGAAAATAATATATTTATCATTTTACTATCAATTATTTGAGAAATTTCTGATCTTTATCCGCGTTATCTGCGTAATCCGCGGTTAAAAAGCTTTTCGGATAACATCTAATGAGAATTGCTGTCAATCAACACTTGACACTGGAACAGAAGTTGGTAAACATGAAATTTGTTGATGTTCAACTTATTTCAGAACCCAAATGTCGCGAGCATTTATAAAGGAAATGAGCCATGACGTTACAGGCAGGTGAATTGACTTTTCTCCAGGAGTTGTCAAAACGTTTTGGAATACCGGCCCCGGATTTTGTTGTAGAGTCTGCCCCCCAATCAACCATTCGAGAGAAACTGAAAGCATGGAAGACAGGGATCGTCAAGCCGGATGTATTGAGCGGCAAAAGGGGCAAAGCGTGTGCCATTCGCAAGGTCAGCGATTACCGTGAAGCCATGAGGTTACTGAAACAGGTGGCCGCAACAGAGGTTTCGGGTCAACAGCCACGAACAGCTTATATGGTAAAATCAGTTCCGGCAGAGTTCGAAATTTTTTCCGCTATCACCTATAACTCACGGCTCCTTGGACCGTCGTTTACCGTCTCGCTCAAGGGTGGAGTCGACATCGAATCCATTGACGAATCAGACAAGATCACTATTCCCGTTAATGTATTCCAGGGTCTGAACGTCTACCAGGCTTCTGAAGCGTTGTCCAAGCTCGGGCTCAAAGGCCGTGCCAACTCCATGTTGGCTCGTGCATTCGTAAAACAATGGGATATGTTCATTACCACGGGAATGCAGAGTTGCGAGATCAATCCATGGCGCGTTACGCGATCAGGTCAGGTATCTGCCTGTGACTTCAAAGCTACATTTGATGAAAACAACTTCAAAGTGCGTGATCTGGGCTTCGAATTACCTGAGTATCCCTCGAATGAAACCGCGTTCGAGGAAGAGATGAAGGCATGGGCCGCATCGAGTCATCGCGGCCAGGCGCATGTATCTGATCTTGGAGGCACCGGAATTCTACCGATCCTTTTCGGAGGCGGAGCCAGCACAATCATCATTGAAACACTATGCCAGGTGGGCGGAAATCCCATCTTTTTGTCTGATTTCGGAGGAAATCCTCCTTACGAACGAATGAAAGGAACAGCGGCGATCTGCTTCAAGCATTATCTTGCTGATGCATCATTGCTCCTTATTCTCGGCGGCAAGGCAAACAACACGCAGATCGACATGACATTCACCGCCGTTGCGGATGCCTTACAGGAATGGGTTGACGAGCATGGCTCGCTTTCAATACCTGTTGTTATAGGCCGCGGAGGACCAGGACTGGTCCAGGGCTTCTCCGCTATGAAAAAGACGCTCGAAAATCTCGGGCTCCCTTACGTGTTTTTCGGACCTGACACACCTATTACTCTGATAGCGGCGTATGCTGCCAAGCTTACAAAATACAGCGCAAAATCCGGTAAAAGGAAAAAACAATGACAGCACATTCGTTCAGTGACCTTTTGAAGAAAGGCGACCGTGTGGCAGTGTCCAATATTACCGGCCGCGAAGCTTCTAAAGTTACGTACATTTCCCAGCTCTACTGCAACAATATCGTGGCCGGCTGGGCACTCGGAAAAGGCGGCCAATCAATTTCGGTTCCGAAAAAAGCGGACATTCCGGTTTTCGGACAATTTGAAGAACTGATGACCGCGCTTCCTGAAGGAAAAAAACCTAACAAAATTATAGTCTATTCGCCACCCGAAGCGGTTTATGGCGATGTGAAAGAAGTCATCCAGTATGGCAAGAAACACGTTGAAACAATTTTTGTTATTACCGAGCACGTCGCCGTGGAAGTAACGGCAAAGCTCAGGCGTCTCTGCGATCTGGACGGCATGGACATTATCGGATGTAACACACTGGGAATGATAAATGTTCATGAGCATATGCGTGTCGGTGCAGTGGGCGGCGACACTCCGGACGAGACGTTCATCCCGGGTAGTGCATGTATCATTTCGAACTCAGGTAATATGGTAAATACAATAGCCGCTTATTTGCAGTCGGCAGGGATAGGTGTTTCCTACGGTGTTTCTACG
>CAZBGF010000231.1:0-3808 GCA_964491255.1 uncultured Verrucomicrobiota bacterium | reverse complement strand
AAACATGCAGCAACTTTTTGGCGCCCCGTACGTACGGGGCGTCCAAAAAGCTGTTATCATCTCTTCTTCGTGCTCTCGGGCACTTGAGCGCGGGAGCGCGGGAGCGCGGGTGGTTAAAATCAGGGTTTTTCAGGGCCGACTAGATTAGCTCCTTAAACTTCAGGAGAAGAATTTCTGTCCGAAGCATCACCCCGTACGTACGGGGTGAGACAGAATTAACAAAATGGACAGAATAATATGGGAGAAAATGGGTGGAGAACACTTCAAGGGTTTTTCCTGCAAAAGCGCATATAATCGCGCATACGAGATGCACTCCTACACCATGGTTCCGTGTAGTGAAGAATTGAACACCCAATATCCAACAAGTAATGTCCAATTTCCAAGTGAAGACTTCTTTAGATCGATTGGATATTGGGAGTTCCTTGTTGGACATTGGACATTCAACTGCTCTTTTTAGGTTCAGGGGTCATAAGGGAGAATCGTTTAGCGTTTACTTCTTCATGCAATGATGTCGCAACGCTGGATCCGAATAAAACGAAAGCCAGCAGTGTCAGGATGGCCAGAGATTTGAACCCCCGTTGTATCCCCAGTGTTCTAAGGGCCAGCACGATCCAAAACACGGAAAATGCCGAAGCGGTAATTAACATTCGAGTGGGACTGGAAAGTCTGAAATGCAGGAATAACACAATGCGGTACCATGGCAGATCAAGTCCTTTGCCCTTGGATTTTCGCGCTATGGCAATTTTCATATTCTGTAGGATATCAGGAGAGTTCCCGATATATTGCTCCGCTCGTAAAAGAGCATCAATGGCGCTATTATAGCGGCCAGCGTGCAACAGAGCTGTTCCCATATTGTAGCATATTGGACCATTGCAAATGCCCGCATCAATAAGATTCTGATAAGCCTGAGCTGCTGTCAGGTAATCCTCGGGAGTGGTGGCTGAAGTCATGATGGCATTGGCTTCATTCCAGAGAAATAAATGCTCGGAAGAGTTAGCGCCAAGACAAAGAAAGCTCGAAGCGAGAAGTAGATATAAAGCCAGTACTGAAATCGAACCACGAATGGACACGAATGGACACGAATGAATGGATGAAAAAAATTGTGGTTTATTAGTGTTCATTAGTGGTTAGTCCAGTTCTTTTTCAATTTCCGCAAGCAATTTCCGGAGCTTTTTGCAGGTATCCACGGGATTGGAATTCTGCGTCTGTTTTGAAAAACCGGCGTTAAATACCTGTTCAAAAATGGAGCAAAACGTTTCAGTCGTATCGGCATTGACACCAGAATCAGCAAGAAGGGTTCGTGCGTCCGTTGGAGTGAATCCCTCGATTGAATGTTGGAACTTGTCTTCCATGTATTGACGGATAGCGTCACGAATTTTGCTCCGTGCGCGCGCCTCGTCATTTCGTGCCACAGACTGTGCAGAGCGCAAACGTGAGCGCGCCAGTGATTCCGCCTTCTGTTTTTGTGAAGCTTTTTTCCATGATTCGTTGTGTTGTCGAATGAACTGGCCGATAACTGCAACTATGAACAGTAATGGGCCGGATCCAGTGACGACTATAAGTGTGGTTGTATTACCAATGAGGCTTCCTGGCTCAGAGCCAGGAACGGCGCCAATAAGTATGGGGGCTGGCTTCGTTTCCGCAATGTCCGTTTCTTTCTTTTTATACTGTCGGCGGTTGGTGGTGCCGATAATCTGTGACGCAGTAATCTCTGACCCCTGTTTGATATTAAGAGGAATCGGATCGGTTTCCACAGTTTTGTATTTTCGGTCTTTAGTATTATAATAAGAAATATCAATAGGCGGCAGGTCGTAGGCGCCGGGTTTATTCGGACGAAGCGTATAGATGTACTGACGGGAATGATCTTTTTTAACGGTTTCAACGGTTTGACCATAAATCGTAAATCGCTGCAGTAAATTGGTTTGTAACCCGAGTTTCGGGGGGAGCATGTTGTTAAACCGGATTGGACCGGAAATATCCAAAGTTAATCTAAACGGATCGCCGACATTACAGAATTGCGTGTCCAGCGAGGCTTTTACCTTGAGATCTGTTCCGATAGCGCCACTGTATGAAATGGGCCGTCCTTTTTCCGGAGGAGGTATTACTCTGACTGTGCAGGCAGGTCCAATTGCGAATATATGGCATCCCCTTGCCTGGCCGCGTTCATTGACTTCTGCTGGAATATTCCCCTTAAAGACAGCCGGGCCAAACAAATAATTTCCCTCCTCCTGTGGAGTGAACTTCAGAGTAAGACTGTATTTGAAATACGCTTTTCCATTCCGAATAACAGTGCCGGGGCTAAGTAAAAATTTTGCTTTTCGAGGTTTGCCGAAAAATCCATCAAGACCGGATAAACTGCCGAAATCAAAGGGGCCTGTCTGTAGAGTCAAATTATTAATGTTGATTCCCGGCTGTTTTCGACTGGAGATCAGCCGCTCATTCAAAATCCGGTTGATATCAGGATGCAAAAGGCCTGGAATGCGTTTGCCGCTCAAATAGGGGACATTAATATTTGGAGGATCATTGGGAAACAGAGGTTCAATATCAGCAAATTTTTCTTTGAGACGTTGAATCAAAATAGTCATGGTGATATCAAATGGTTCGTTAACAAGAACAGTCTTACGGGAAGAATCAATCATGATTTTCACCATATCTTGTTTTTCGATATCCGTGACGCTGATAACAGGGCCGGGCGCCGTCAGTGTTCTGCCTTTAACGTCCAGAGTAACGGGGCCGGCTTGAAATGTGCCGGCATTCAAAGGTGTTATTTCATAATTGATAACTCGTCCTGTGTATCCTCGTTTTACCATTCGTCCATTAATAATGGTGATGCTGTAATTACTGATATCCTGACTGCCAAGTGATCTGATTTGGCTGTTTTTAATCTGAGACAGGTCTGGTTTAGGAGGACGTCTCATGCCTGAAACCTTGATTTGCAAAATAAAGGATTCACCAAGATAAATCTGGTTTCGGTTGGCTTCGACTTTTAGATCAATATCCTGCCCATGTGCAACAAGAACTATTGCCGGTAACAGGCAAGCGAAAACAATGATTAGTAATTGCTGATGGCTGAAGTTCTTATTCATCACTTTTTGTTACTTACGTAGTCAGGCTGTAGGTGCTCGGACAAGTTATGCGTATTTTCCTGCATTTTCCTAAAGCGGGCTGTGCCCGCCACGTCGGCGCCTTTGGCGCCAAGTGGCCACTTGCTTTGCGACGTGGCAACCCAAGTTTTAAATACTTTCTTCCATAGTGTGTCGAATTCGGTTCGAAAAAGGCGGCGGCGATCTTAAGCCGCCTGCAGGTTTCCCGCGCTTGCGCATACATAAGTATAGCGCTTCCCTGGCCGGGCTCGGGCTAGGCGCGCGGCGCACCAGCATTCGGCCCAAGCTTGCCTTGCTTTTTCGAATCCCGACAAGTCGGGAAACCGAATTCGCCACACGGTGGCAACGCTATCGCACAGATTAACGGTTTTATCTTTAGCTGGGATTACTACATCATGAACATCATTTCAGCATACGATGGCAAAGGCCACAGATCACTAGGCAGCAAGCCTTCAAGAGTGTCAACAGGTTCACGAAGGTTATTCATCGCATCAATAATTTCTTTTGAAGAGCGATTATTAATACAGGATTTTAGATTCTCAATCCCTTTGAAAAGTTTTTCAGACTCTGAGCATAATTTTTTGAGCAGAGTCTTAGCCGATAAAACATCTGTTAGACCAACTGTTTCAACAGCATTGATAGTATCAGCCAAACTGCCCTGGTATCTCAAAACCGCAGGCACAATCATTGTCATTGCCATTGTA
>CAZBGF010000230.1:0-3822 GCA_964491255.1 uncultured Verrucomicrobiota bacterium | reverse complement strand
CATTGATATGAATGTCATGCCTGCGGTAGAACCGCTGGCCGGCCCAGAAAGTTGCGTCTGGATACCAATCGAAATTTCCTGCCTCAATGAATGATTCACGGAGGCAAAATTTCGAGCCGGTGGAATACCAGTTGGAAAGATAGCCGTTTGTAAATGATGCTCGAATCTGAACTCTGAAGTCAGGACCTTTATCAGTCAGGTTAAATTGATTGGCAAAGGCTACCTCGGCATAGGTTTCAGTTTCATTGCCCAACCGGTATTTTGCATCAGCGCCAGGAGCTCGAAACGCCTCCTGACTGCCGCCCTTGCCGTTTACTCCGAACCCTGAACGCATGTATCCATGAAACTCAAAACCCTTTGTAAGAAATGGCGACAATTCATCAAGAGCCTTTGAGACAGTTATCTTTTCATTGGTATCAAAAGTTTTCTGCGCTTCGAGTCTGGTCTTTTCCGCGGATTCCTGTGCTTTCTTTGCTATTGCTTCAGTTTCGCCTGCCTCTTTTTCCAGAGCCTTTAACCTGACTTCCAGCTCGCGAATTCTGGACTCATACTGCTGTTTGATAAGCTTAAATTCCTCGCGTAATTGCGTTATTTCATTCGTGTTCTGCGCACTTGCGCAGAATACAAATAATACTCCAAAGCATAACGCAGCCGCAAAAACGCATTTTGCGAGCTTGACGTATTTTCTGTAAGTATAATGGTTTTTACATGCTTTCATAATAAGCGTTCATTGTTCACGTGTGATATCTGCTCCAAGCTGACGCAGGCGCTTTTCAACACTCTCATAACCCCTGTCAACAACCTGTGCATTATCAATAATGCTTGTCCCCTCTGCGCAGAGCGCTGCAATCAACATAGCCATACCAGCTCTTATATCCGGGCTTGAAACATTGCCGGCTTTCAGCTTTGATTGCCCCACGACCAGAACTCTGTGCGGGTCGCATTGTACAATCCGCGCTCCCATGTCAATTAGCCGGTCCACAAAACACATTCTGCTCTCAAACATTTTTTCAAAGAAAAGGACAGTTCCGTCAGCCTGTGTGCATGCAACAATTGCTACACTCATAAGGTCAGATGGGAAACTCGGCCATGGTCCGTCTTCTATTGTTGGCACAGGCGTATCAAACTCATTTCGGACACGCAGATGTTTTGTCGGCAGCAGTTGGAGCAATTTATCATTGAACTGGAGCTTCATACCAAGAGTTTGGAACGGGCGCATGATAGGGACAACAACATCCGGGCTGGTAGTTTTGATTGTAAGCTCTCCTCCTGTTGCTGCTGCTGCTGCAATGAAGCTGCCGATTTCAATATGGTCGAGGCACACAGAATGAACAGCGCCGTGCAGGCTTTTAACACCTTCAACTTTAATAAGATTTGTTCCCAACCCGGAAATCTGCGCGCCCATTTTATTCAACAACTGTCCAAAATCCTGGACGTGCGGCTCGCAGGCTGCATTGAAAATGGTAGTGGTTCCTTCAGCAAGTGACGCTGCCATCATAATGTTCTCTGTTGCCGTAACGCTTGCTTCATCAAGGAGAATATCAGCTCCGCTCAGTTTATTTCGGCGCAGGAAAAACTGATTGCCTGTTGTAATTTCAATACCAAGAGCATGCAGACCGAGCAAATGAGAGTCCAGTCGTCTCCGTCCAATCACGTCACCGCCCGGCGGGTAGAACTTAACTTCTTTATGCTGTGTAATCATAGCACCGGCAAAAAGGATTGAGGCACGTACTTTACGGCACAATTCCTGATTGAGTCGGCGCTTGTTTATTTTTCCGGCATGCAATTTTACGGTATGTCCATGAATATCCACTACGACCCCAAGGTCAGAGAGGATTTCAAGCATGGTGAACACGTCGTTGATCAGGGGAACATTACGAAGAACGATATCTTCATCGGTCAGCAGGCAGGCCGCGAGCATAGGCAACGCAGCGTTTTTGTTTCCAGCAGGGTGAAATATGCCGCTGAGTCGCCGTTTGCCATTGATGATAAAACGAGCCATTTTATAGAATAGTTGATGGGGTAATGGGTTAAAGAGTTAATGCGTTGAATTCACTCATCCACCCATTCACTCATCCACTCATTTTCCTGATAGCATTTCATGAACTATTTTCACAATGTTTTCCGTGGTAAACCCAAATTTTTCAGCAAGAACTTTATACGGAGCAGAAGCACCAAAAGAATTCAAGCCGAAAACGCGGCCTTCATGCCCCACGTATTTTTCCCAGCCCATTGTTGTGCCTGCTTCAATCGCGAGCCGAAGTCTGCAATAAGAAGGCAAAACCGATTTCTTGACTTTATCCGACTGTTTTTCAAACAATTCCCATGAAGGCATACTGACAACGCGGACATTGAGTTGTTCTTTGGCAAGCTCTCTTGCGGCATTCATAGCCAACGACACTTCCGAACCCGTGGCTATCAAAATAACTTCAGGCCGGCCTTTATCGCTCTGCCAGAGTTTATACGCACCCTGCTCAAGATATCGGGCTGACGGAAACTGTGTGCGATCGATGACAGGCAAATCCTGACGAGTCAGCAGAATAGCTGTAGGTCCCTGAGTATTTTTCAGAGCTACCATCCAGGCTGCCACAGTTTCCGTGGGATCGGCCGGACGGATAACAGTCATGCCGGGAATCAGTCTCAAAGCATCAATATGTTCAACCGGCTCATGTGAAGGACCATCTTCGCCAACATAAAAGCTATCATGAGTCAAAATATAAATTACAGGGAGGTGCATCATACAGGCCAGGCGAATTGACGGCCTGAAATAGTCGCTAAACACAAAAAAGGTTGAGCCGTATACACGAAACATACCATGAAGCGCCATGCCGTTCAGGATCGCTCCCATTGCATGCTCTCTGACCCCGAAGTGAAGATTACGACCCGCGAAATTATGAGGCCCGACATCCCCGCGCCCCTCCATCAAGGTCTTAGTACTGGGCGCAAGGTCGGCTGATCCCCCGACAAGGTTAGGCACGACTTCAGCCAGACTCTGGAGAATTTTATGAGACGCATTACGCGTAGCCACTGGTTTTTCCGGATCAAATGTTGGAAGCGCTGATTTCAATTTCTCCGGCAGAATATTTTTCTGCGCGAGATCCCATGATTTAGCTTTACCCGGATGCCGCTTACGATAACGTTCAAAGTCATTCTGCCAGTCCCGCATTTTGATTTCCAATTCTTTCAAGCGATCAGCAAAAATCGTGCGAACTTGTTCCGGAACGTAAAAATCGCGATCCTCAGGAAACCCCATATTTCTTTTTGTGGCCTTGATTTCCTCTATCCCGAGCGGAGCGCCATGCGTTTTATGACTTCCGGCCATATTTGGAGAACCTTTACCGATACAGGTATGGCCGATAATCAGAGTAGGCCGTTGTTGTTCCTGCAATGCTTGTTCGAGCGCCTGATCCACGGCTGTGTAATCATGACCATCCACTTCCAGTAAGTTCCAATGATATCCTTCAAACCTTTTTCTCACATCGTCACTGTATGACAGATCAGTTGAACCTTCTATAGTAATGTGGTTGCAGTCATAAAACATGATCAATTTATGTAAACCCAGGTGTCCGGCGAGCGAGAATACTTCATGGGATACGCCTTCCATCAGGTCGCCATCACTACAGATGCCGTAAGTATAGTGGTCCATGATCGTCTCGCCGGACGCGTTGAAGCGCTCGGCCAGCATGGCTTCCGCCAGGGCCATGCCCACTGCATTGCCGCAACCCTGGCCCAGGGGGCCGGTACTCGTTTCGATGCCCGGGGTCATTCCATGTTCCGGGTGGCCCGGCGTGCGACTGCCCCACTGGCGGAACTGCTTGAGCT
>CAZBGF010000229.1:0-3839 GCA_964491255.1 uncultured Verrucomicrobiota bacterium | reverse complement strand
AGGATTCAGACTAGAGTTCATTATCCGTTCTTCCAGTGTCGGGATCTGCGCTTTCGCCACGTTCAGCGAAAGACTCGCAACCAGGCAGACATAACCGATCGTTTTCCAGTAGGATGTTTTTTCTATCATTGAGGTTTCCTTTCTATGTGTTTTTTCTATCATCGAGGTTTCCTTTCTATGGAGTTACGATTAATCGAGACAATTTTAAAATCGAATGGATCAATTCGCAGAGGAATTAATATCTCATTGTCATGCTTCTCGTGCCTTAATTTTGTTTCCGTCCACAACTCCTCCACATTGATTTCATCTGAAGGGGATTGAATCGGCATAGTGACGTTTCCTTCCCAGGTTTCCGGTTTTTTATTGGTCCGGAAATCAGGTCCGTTGTGCATTAAGGTAACAATCAGCCCTTTTTCCGTTTCGTTGATCAAATATTCTATCGGCGGTCCCTGGATGTGAACCGGGAGGAACCGATCCATCAGATGATTTACCAAGTGACAAAAAGCCGGGTGCATTGGATGCCGTGCAGTTGTCTGCATATAAGGCAGTGTTCCCAGAATAACTTCTCCTTTTCCCACTTTATTACAGGTTGCCACCGGATCGGCTCCATCATAACCCGGGATCCTTTTAACTTCATGTGCGCCAAATCGATACCCGCCCACCGCCTTCAGCAACACTGAGGCCGTGGTTGGTTTCACGAGTTCGATCTCGCTGTCACCATCCCGGCATATTCGGCCGCACGTATTACAACAGACTTCCCACAGACTCTCACGGCTTCCCGTGAACTCGACACCCAAAAACCCGGCATCCTCATCCGACACATGGTTGATATTAACCAGGAGAATCCCGCCGGATTTCACGTATTCTTCCAGCTTCTCCCGCAATGCGTCGTCAAGATGAATGCTTCCTAACAGCACTATGACTCTGTACTGCTTGAGAACATCCACGGGGCAATTTGTAAGTACTATATCAAAGCTGTCGCCCCACGTACTGTCCGTTCGCGTTCCTTTCTCATAAACACGATTGTCGAATTTCTTCTCTCGTTCCATGGCAAACATTTCCTCGTGAGTTTGCCATGGAAACGGATTGTCGCCCTTTTCCCAAGACAGATATCTGTTCGGTCGGATAATCTCTTGACCGGGGAATGCTGTGTTAAAAAAATTATCTATCATCTCTTCATCACGGCCATACGGCAGGCTCCCGCCCCAGACACGATGATCCCGGGGTTGCCAGCCGTGATAGTAATCCAACATCAAAGCCATTGGCACGTAAGGTTTACCTCTATCCGGATGTTTTCTAAACACGAAATCACTGAACTTTTTCATGTTCTTACCGAATTCCGTGATTTGGCGTTTACCGGTTTTATCCCGGTAGAAACATTGACTTTGAGGGGCTTCCGCAGCCCCGCAGATGTCGCAACCGGAATAAAAACTTCCAATCCATTGGCGAAGAGCAAGACTTGCGGTGATGCCGTGTTCCAGGTGGCCTTTTTCGTCATAAACGGTCATCTGGCGGTCGACACCACCCCATGAGGACCAGTACAAAAACCACTTCCGATCGTATTGACGAGCAGCGCCCCGAATCGACGCGGTGCGCACCTGGTCATTCAGAATATCACAGTTCCCCTCGGAAAAAAGCACCTGAGCCCCCCATTCGGCGCAGTAGTGGTGCCATTGCTGGTGATGGCCTAACATAATATTCAGATCGCATAATTCAAGATGGTTGTTATCACAATACTTTTTATAGACCTTGTAAAAACCGCTGCCAATTAATCCATTTATATTGTTTTTAAAAAATTCTTCATATATCTTAAAAGCTTCCTGACGCGAAGATACGTTTTGTGGAAAAGGATAGTCTTTGCCGGTAAACGGGCAGTTCGATTCCAAAACAGCACACAAAATAAATTTATTATCAAAAACCATGAAACGTTTTCTGATTTCATCCAGACAGCCGAAGTAATCCGGCGAGCCATCGGGTTTTTTCGGAGCGAGAAAAAAGAAGTCGTCCACATAGCTGAAAAACAGGTACCCTTTAGAAAGCAGAAGTTCGGTGGTTTCGGCGTCTAAACTCCAGTTATGAGCGTGGAACCCGTTCACGCCAAGTCCCAGTAACAATTCCATATCTTTGTCAGATAATTTCGCCATAGGACGATGTTCTTGCCTGGCTGCTTTTTGTTCCTGCTGATCTTCTATTTTTATCTTCTTTTTCCATTCCGCGAAACCGGACATCAGCGGAAGGGGTTTGTAAGTAGCGGTAAGAAAAAATTCGGGGTATTTTTTATTCATGGTCTATAATCCTGATCTTCTGCCACAAAGGCACAAAGTGTTTGTTGATAATAATTAGAACCAAAAAATATTTTATATTCCGTAAACATTCGGTAAACCCCGCGTGTATCCCTTGCCGGCCTGAACTCCGGCTCCCTGGCCGACCCGAGTCGTCTCGGGCAGGCGGGCACAGGCGATCGCCGATCAAGATCGGCTCCTACACGAAACCATGATGTAGGAGCCCCGAACGTTCGGGGCGATTGGATATGCTTTAGCCTGCTAATGAATCGAGAACATAACACCTTTACTTATATGCTCATAACAGCCCATGTCCACTTAACGCGGCCGAGCCGCACGTCCGTTGTCAAACCTTCTATGCCAAATTTGCCGACTCCTTGTCACGGCCCACCCGACTCAAGCGCGGGCCGGCGCTGTGCTCGAGCGGATTACGAGCTTCGGAGCAAGAAGGCATGCCTTGTTCGACGTGCTGTCGCCTCTGACTTTCGCGAGCAACAGATCAACCGCCCGAATGCCGATCTCCTTGCCCGGCTGTACCATGGTCGTAAGTGGCGGATTCAGAAAGGCGCCGATTTCGTCACCAGTGAATCCGGCCACGGACATCTGTCCAGGGACCTTGATACCCGCTTCACGGAGCGCGCTCATGGCCCCAATGGCCACATAATCGTTGGCGCTGACCACGGCGGTGAACGCGTCAGGCCCGCACCGGACAAGCAATTGACGCATCGCCTGATAGCCGCCTTCAAGACGGTAGTCCGTATGCGTCAGCCAATTGCGATTCGCGCTCAGACCAGCTGCCTTCAGCGCCTCCCTGTATCCCTCCAATCGTTCACAGCTTGTATATGCATCCTCCGGTCCGCCCAGGAATGCTATTCTGCGATGCCCAAGACTCAGTATATACTCTGTCATCTCCCGGGCGCCCTCATGATCCGCCGTGCCGACGAACAGGCCCTTCCGTCTGGACGACTGATCCACAAACACAATCGGTATCCGCTCCGATTCGAGCCGGAGCATTATGTTTTCGGGAAATTTCACATGAAGAATAAGCCCGTCGATCTGCCGCGCGAGCAGAAACTCGATGTTGTCCCATTTCAGCGAGTAACACTCGTCCGCGCTCCCTTCCGCATGCAAAACTACGATATGGTGACCAGCTTCGCGTGCCGCCTTTTCCACACCATCCAGGAACCGCGCGTAGTATGAGTGCCGGAAGGTGTGGACAACGACACCCAGGACTTTGCTTCGACTGCCGCGAAGAATGGATGCGGTCAGGTTCTGACGATAATTCAATTTTCTGCAAGCGGCTAGGACCTTTTTCCGTGTCTCCGCACGCACATAAGAATGGTCGTTGAGCGCACGGGTCACGGTCATGGCAGACACTCCTGCCGCTCTAGCCACATCCATTTTGGTTGGTCTTTTGGTTTTGATTACTGTCTCCTCTCACTGGTGCAACATATTGCAATCGACACACCGACTACGGATGTGATAGCGTTAACATTTAGGAAAACAATAGTCAATAGGTTTTTCTAATATAAATTTGAGCTGTCTCGTACATAGTCA
>CAZBGF010000228.1:0-3869 GCA_964491255.1 uncultured Verrucomicrobiota bacterium | reverse complement strand
GGTTACAAATGGAGGTAACAATGATATGAGCCTGCTTGGTATTGATATTGGCACCACAATCTGTAAGGCATCAGCTTTTTCCGAGGACGGCCTTTGCATTGCCAGCGCCGGGCGGGAATACCCAATGCTCTATCCAAAGCCGGGAGAAGTCGAACTGGAAAGCCGCCGCATCTGGAACAGCTTGAAACTTGCGATTACCGAATTAACGTCGAAAACTAAACACGACCCCATTACAGCCATATGCGTCAGCGCCATGGGCGAAGCAGTCACACCAGTGACAAAGAACCGTAAAATCATTGGCAATTGTATTCTCTCATCCGACACACGCGGCAACGAATATATCGAGGAGCTTAAAAACAATATCGGCCAGCATTCCTTTTACAAGATCAATCCCAATATCCTTGCGGCAAGCTACACGTTACCAAAAATACTCTTTCTTAAAGAGCACGAGCCGGAACTGTACGATAAAACGTATAAATTTCTGCTCTGGGGCGGATTAGCCGAATTCATGCTGGGATGTGAGCCGTTCACAAGTTATTCCCATGCTAACCGAACACTCCTGTTTGATATACACAAACAAAACTGGTCAGATAAATTGTTATCTGTAACAGGAATCGATCGCGAAAAACTTCCAAACTGTCTTCCCAGCGGAACCATAGCCGGAACAGTAGCTGATAATACTGCCGACGAACTCGGCTTGCCGCACGGCGTGCAAATTGTCGTTGGAGGACACGACCAGTGTTGTAATGCTCTGGGTGCCGGGATCACTCAGGCAGGACGCGCGGTAGACGGGATCGGCACTTTTGAGTGTATTACTCCGGTTTACAAACATATTCCAGAACCTGACCAGATGCTGAAACACGGACTTAGTGTCGAACACTATGTTTTGCCTGGACTTTACGTCTCCTTCCTTTTTAACCAGGCCGGGTCACTGGTGCGCTGGTTCCGCAACACCTTTGCCCAGGAGAGCGGAAATGCGAATAACATTTACGATCTCTTGAACTCCGAGATGCCAATTGAACCAACGCGCCTTTTTGTCCTTCCTTTTTTCGAGACAACGGGTTCACCCAATTACGTAAGCAATGCGTCAGGCGTAATTGTCGGGCTGAAAACAAATACGACACGCGGCGAAATTCTCAAAGCCATCATGGAATGCACAACTTTTTATTTCGTGAAAAGCGTCGAGGCTATAAGGAATATGGACATTGACACATCCGAATTTGTTGCCACAGGCGGCGGAGCAAAGTCCGACGACTGGCTACAGATTAAGGCTGATATTTTCGGCGTGCCATTTGTCCGACCCGGCATGACAGAGTGCGGTCTCGTCGGAACAGCTGTTCTTGCGGGAGTCGCCACCGGTGTCTTCAGAACGCCGGAAGAAGGCATTAAACGGTTTGTCAAACGCGAACGTGTTTTTCTACCCGATAATGATCGGCACGAGATTTACCAAGAACGCCTGGCAAAATATCAGGAGCTGTTTCCACTCATGCGAGACTATCTGTCGGAAATGGAGACAATGTAGGTAACGAGATAAGCATTAAGCTATCAGAAGAAGGAACGGAAAGAAAGATATTTCTCTCGCAGAGACGCAGAGAACGCGAAGTTGTTGATATTTGAGAAATTCCTTGAGCCAAGGAATTTCTCAAAGACTGATTCTTCCCGGCGCCATAGACTATGTAGTGTTTTGAGCGCTTTCGCACTCAGAACCGCCCTCTCAGCGGTTCTGAGTGCAAGAAACTCTGCGGGCTCGGGCGCTCTAGCGAGGGGACGAGCGGGCGAGAGATATCAAAAAAAATTATCTTCGGATGGCTAAATAAATACGTAACGAGTCAGCCGCATTTCCATCGGACTTTGCCAGTGCCTTTTTCAATCAAGCCAATCTGATGCGGTTTCGCCCCGGCTTTCTTTAAAATGCTCATGGCTTTCTTAAGCTCGGCGGGACGTACAATTACCACCATGCCGATTCCCATATTGAACACGCGGTACATTTCTTCTTGATCGATTTTTCCGCATTCCTGAAGAAACCGGAACACGTGTGGAACAGTCCATGCGGATCGGTCAAGCACTGCATCAACCGTACGGGGCAAAACACGGGGAATATTGTCTGGAAATCCACCACCTGTGATATGAGCCATGCCATGGATGTTCACGTGCTTCATGAGTTGCTTGACCGGTTTCAGATAGCTTTTGTGCACGGATAGAAGCACATTGGCTACGCTTCTTCGCGTTCCCGGAAATGTGTCTTTGACCTTCAGTTTCTCTTTCTCGAAAACGATCTTGCGGGCAAGTGAAAACCCATTGGTATGCAGACCTGACGAACTCAATCCAATGATAACATCTTTTGGATGAATAGTCTTTCCGGTAATGACTTTTTTCCGACCGACTACGCCGACAATCGTTCCGATCAAATCATATTCACCTTTCGGGTACAAGCCAGGCATTTCAGCGGTTTCGCCGCCAATCAGCGCGCAATGATTTTCCCGGCATGCTTTGCAAAGCCCGGATACGACTTCTTTAAACATGCGACCTTCAAACTGCGCGGTACCAAAATAATCGAGAAAAAAAAGCGGCTCAGCACCGTGAACCAGGATGTCGTTAACACAATGATTGACAATGTCCTGTCCGACAGTGTCATGCCTGCCGGCCATAACAGCAACCTTGAGTTTTGTGCCCACCCCGTCGATACTGGATAAAAGGATATTATCTTTACCCGGAGCGGCGAACATACCGCCAAAAGCGCCAAGATCATTGATGAGTCCGGTAACAGACGTAGATTTCGCCCGTTTTTTAACGGTCTTGAGCGCATCCATTTTTTTATCTATATTAACACCAGCCGCCGCGTATGCTGATTTTGTATTCACTATAAACATCCCCCTTTTTTAAGTTATTAGGACGCAGATTTTCGCAAGATATACGCAGATAATTAAAAATGAGCTAAAGCGACTAAAGTTTCCCTAGCCACAGGGCGGCTCCACGGGCAGGCACTTACAACTTTTAACTTATAACTTTCAACTCATGACAATCTGCGTTCATCTGCGTCCAAAAATTATACGGTCAAGTTACTATGTTCTATTGAAGCTTCGCCTCCCTGGCCATTGCCTCGCCGCTCGTAATCAAACCCACGGGGCAGAAAACTTACAATACCATCAGACCTTACTTTATAGAGAATTCCGGTTAATCAATCAAACATAATCCCCTTTATCCCAATACCCCACAGACCACCCGCTCGGCTCTTGCTAAAATTAAACGTCATTCGGCCGGTGGCTTCTTGTGGTCATGACTTCTGCTGAGCTTATGCAAGCCGACAACGTTACCTTCGATCAGGGCCTTCTTCTTGGCGCGGCTCCACTTCTTTATCTGCATCTCGCGCCTGACGGCATCGATTTCCGTTTCGAAGAGTTCAGAAAAAACGATTCGTCTGGGTGGATGGGTCGCGGTGTGTCTGGCACCCGTGCCGTCCGCATGACGAGAGAATCGCTGTGGCAGTCCTCGGGCATGACCTACGTAATAACTTTTGTCCGCGCATTCCAGAATATACACATAGAAATTCACAATAAATTGCCCTTCGACGCACTCACTTCGTTCGTTTGCTCAGGGCATTCGCCGCGTCCGCGACATTGGCGCAGAAAAGCAAACTTGTGTGGCCTGCCATCCTTCGACTTCGCTCAGAACAGGTGAGCAAGAGAGCATCATTTGCGAAGCGAATTGTGCGAACGCGTCGAATGGCGGAGAGGGCGGGATTGCATCACAACTCTCCCGAGTTGTTCGTCCTCGATTCTCTCGGAGCTGTTGCTTTGCAACAGCCCTTTCTCGCGCCTACCCTCGGCGCTCGTAATCGAACCCGTGGGTTCTCATCCCTGAGCAAACGA
>CAZBGF010000227.1:0-3875 GCA_964491255.1 uncultured Verrucomicrobiota bacterium | reverse complement strand
CCAATGATGCGTTTAACGTCGAACGCCTGACATCTGATGTTGGGGACAAAATCGAAATGCGCCCTGTGTTGGCAATTTCCGATGGAACCATACTGACCATCGGAAAGCCGAATGTGGAAAAAGCCAAGGTGACAGCGGTTGTACAGAAACATATACGCGGGAAAAAGGTGGTCTCATTCAAGAAAAAACGTCGAAAAGGATATTCAGTAAAAAAAGGCCACCGCCAGGAACTTACAACCCTGAAGATCGAAAGCGTTGAACTTTAGGCACACACGGGAGTGTCGGAGGATGGAAGCATTTGAAATAACTTTCCATTTATAACTTATATAAATCATGGAAATAAATTATGGCACATAAAAAAAGTGCAGGAGCTGCGAAAAATGGACGCGACAGTCATTCGAAACGTCTGGGTGTTAAATGTTGTGACGGTCAGACCGTTAGCGCTGGCAGTATTATTATCCGGCAACGCGGCACACGGTGGACGGCGGGGGTCAACGTGAAGCGGAGCAGGGATGATAGTTTATTTGCGCTCAAGACCGGTATTGTCAAATTCGAAAAGAACAGCAAGCGCATTAGAATTGACGAACTCCTTCCAGTAACGTGAAAAGTCATAACTTCGTTGCAACAACCCGCGCCTTCATTACTGCTGGCAATGGCGGAAATGGATGTGTGTGTTTTCGGCGTGAAAAATCCGTGCCGCGCGGCGGTCCTGACGGCGGGGATGGCGGACGTGGAGGCCACGTCATCATTCAAGCCGATTTACATATTAATTCCCTTATCTCCATTGACTATCATCCCCATCAACGTGCCGATAACGGGATAAACGGCAAAAGTAAAAAATCGCACGGCCGCAACGGGAAAGACCTTGTTTTCAAAGTACCGTGCGGCACTGAAATACGGGATAACGAAACAGGAAAACAGCTTGGCGATCTGATTAAGGACGGGAGCCAATTATTAATTGCTCACGGCGGAAATGGCGGACGTGGAAATCACCATTGGAAAATAGGCTCGCGCCAGACACCTGATGAAGAATATGCTGAAGGAAAACCCGGCGAAATTAAAACCATCCGTCTTGAACTGAAAATCATCGCGGACGCCGGACTCATCGGCTTTCCGAACGCAGGAAAATCCACTCTTCTCAGCGTCATCAGCAATGCTCACCCACGGATCGCATCCTACCCCTTTACAACTCTGAATCCCATTGTAGGTACGATCATAAATGAAACATTCAATGAGTTAACAATCGTTGACATTCCCGGCCTGATTAAAGACGCTCACGAAGGAGTTGGATTGGGCCATTCATTCCTCCGGCATATCGAAAGGACACAACTCCTTATATTTGTCATTGACATGGCAGGCACGGACAGGCGGAATCCTACTGATGACTACTTCACGCTGGTAAACGAACTGAACCTTCACAACGCGGAACTGAGCAAACGTCCGTCGTTTATAGTAGCAAATAAAATGGATGTTCCAGGGGCTGAAGAAAAGTTGGTCGACTTCAAGAAAACAACAGGACTAACACCTCTGCCCATTTCAGCGCTCACCCGCCAGGGCATTGATCAGATCAAGCAGACATTATATGATATGATGTAACCGTTCACGGTTATGATTTAGACAACACGAGTTACACTTATTTCATATTGCTTGCCATCAGCCGTAACCGGGTATTCATAAACACCTTTTTCTTTTTCATTCAAGCTGTCTTTGAGTTTATATTCTTCGGGAATATAAATGTAAACATTTCCTTTTTTGCCACATGCTGACATTTTAATTTTCAGAAAGCCGTCTTCAAAAGAACTGCTTTCCAATTCGAATCCGCCCTGCGAAATATGCATGTCAGTGGCTATAATTTGTGGAACACTTTTTTTCTCCCGGATTCCGAGAACAACGCAATGGTGAGGAAGCAATTCACTAACACTTATTTTACCGGAAAAACTCCCAGTATACTCGCGATTCCAGAAATCAAAAACATGATATTCTTTTTTTCCGGAAAGGCCGAGTTTCTCAAAAGACATCTCGTAATCGCGGGTTCTTTTAGGTAGATCAACATTTATAAAACATACCACATTCCATTTCTCGCTTTCATTCTCCACTTGTAAATTATATAGAAAGGGAACTTCTTTATCGAAAAACCCGACAGGACTGGCCGCTGTTTTGCATTGAGGTAAAACCCGTTTCAATATATCAACCCGTTCCTCTAATAAATCCGGCATCTTGTCGCTCATCATCACCAATCCGTTTGAAAGCGAAACCAGGCTGGCCCAACTCTTGGCTTCTTCATAAGTCAGAACCGAGTTGGAACCATTCTGACGAACGAGCAGGTAGTCGTAGTCGTTAATCCAGAGTTTACGATGCTGAAAAAAACTGTTTGCCATTGAGGCAATACAGCGGGATACTTCCCCCGGACCATTGAAGCCGTCACGCTCTCCTCTGTGTTTGTCTATCAGTGTGGCATCCCAACGAGCGCCAACATCGGCTCCCACCCTCATGCCATCGACCAGTCCGACGGAATTACCAAACATGCACGCATTAAGAAGAAAAGTTCCTTGTTTTAAACCAGCCCTAAAGGCTTTCAACCCCTGTTGTGCCGACTGTCCTTTGGTAACACTTTTATCGGCAAGCTTTCCAAGCGGCGACATAACCTGCCCATTGGCGCCGTCAAGTTTGACATATTCAAAACCATGGCCTTCAGTAACCGCGCGCCCCAATTCCTCCAACCATTCACAAACCACGGAAATACTGCAGTCAAGACCATAAACCGTTTTCACCGCATAGCCGTTTAGCTCCAGAGCCTTGCCTGTAGAATCCATTATCATCCAGTCGGGATGTTCCTGGTAGACCTGACTTTGCGGGGCAGCCAGGAAAGGACAAAGCCACAGACCCGGTTTGAAGCCGTATTTTCTTATTTCTTCAGTAAGCCACTTTAACCCGTGCGGAAATTTTTCGTTGGTAGTCAGCCAATTGCCTTCACATATCTCGAACCCATGATCCACTTGGATGTACTCAACTGGAAGTATATTCCGATGCTTCTTCAGCCATTTGACATTCTCGATAACATCAGCTTCGGTAACATCAGACTGATAATAATCCCAGGTTGCCCAGCCTGTAATGTCTTTTAGATCGGGTCGGCCATCAGTTTGCCGGAGAATGAGATCAGTGTATTTTTCAAGAGCTTTACCTGGTGAATCAGAGCAGTTAATATAAAGCAATTCGCTTTCAACTTCCATGCCAGGAGCAAACGGAAAACCATCAAATTCGCAAATCGCTTTTAAATGCTCAAACTCGATGGTGCCACGCCCGGCTTTAAGATTTATCCAGGTATTCTGTCGGGAAAATGTTACGAAACCTAAAGTGCAGTATTTCCTGCTTTTATTATTGCCGATAACAGTATAATGGTGACTGTGAAAATCATTCTTACCGAAATCATGCCACTGAACACAAATATCTTTTGTCACACCGGCAAAGCCGCCGAATAATATTGTCCAGGAACCCATGTTTCCATCAAGATTCAGGTGGCCTTCGTTCCTATCTGAAACATCTATGATTGCGGCATTATCCAGATACAATGTTTCTCCGGAAATATTTTGTATCTTTAATTTGAGAATTACACTGTCAGATTTTTTATTCTCAAACACGGGTTCCAGTACCAGGAAATGATTTTTCTGACCGGTTTTTACCTCATGTTTGATCCCCGCATTGTCGAAGAACGATACACTGTTCGTCACATTAGTGATAATACTGCCGACATTCATATTAAAATCCTTTTATGTTATATAATAGAACTTACTCGAAAAGGTCGTGAAAAACAAAATCCTGAAAAAACTAAGAATTTTTTACAGCCTACCCGTAGAACCGCCCTGCGGCCAGGAAAT
>CAZBGF010000226.1:0-3911 GCA_964491255.1 uncultured Verrucomicrobiota bacterium | reverse complement strand
AGATAATTTGGATTTCTTATTCTCGCGTTAAGACGCCAAGGCGCAAAGTCAAGAACTTTGAAGAGAATGGGTTGCTTAATTTCTTATAAGACGTTTTCAAAACGGTATTTGGATATGTTATGTTCTGCATTCGGATCGTATTCCTACGACTTTATGCCCCCGCCTTGGCGTGGCCTTTGTGCTTGAGCAGTACAAACATTTTAACACTCCGCGCTTTGAGTTCCGAATTCCGAATTCGGTGACCGGAGCGCCTGCCCGAGGCGACACATCTTATGTCGGCCAGGGAAGCGGAGATTACCCTTGCAGGTAAGCTATGAGCAAATTCACAATTCATGGAGCAAGAGGAACCATACCTGCTCCAGGAAAAGATTTTCTTAAATACGGTGGCAACACCACTTGCTTCAGTCTTAAGACGGATCAGGGAATCATTGTTATTGATGCCGGAACTGGAATCAGTGCTCTCGATAGAAGCATTCCGAAGGGGAATGAGACTCCACAGATTACGCTCTTGTTTACCCATTTTCATCTTGATCACGTAATCGGACTGCCCGTCTTTCACTCACTTTGTAATCCTAATGCCGATATTACCGTGATGTCTGATCCTGACCGCCTGGATGATTGGCAGACCACTCTCAAAACCATTGTAAGCGAACCCTATTGGCCTGTTAATCTAATGAATTTTGGCGCTCATATGCGTTGCCGTAACCTTGATCATAAGAAAGGAATTCTTGAACTTTACGGTGCCCGGATTTCATGGTGCCGCGTCTGGCATCCGCAGCAATGTCTGGCTTACCGAATTCAAACACCAGAATGCGTGATTGTCATCGCAACGGATACTGAACATGGCAATGCGAAATTCGACGCGCTTTTTCTTGAATTTTGTCAAAATGCAGATTTTTTGATTTATGATGCCCATTATACGCCGGAAGAATATATTGCCCATAAGGGTTGGGGCCATAGTACATGGAAAGAAGGCGTCCGGATTGCCCATGAGGCGCATGTCCGGAAACTTATTTTGACTCATCATGACCAAAATCGACATGATGACCAGGTTGATGATATGATCAACCTGGCGCGCAAGTTTTTTCCTGAAACATATGGAGCTTATGAGGGCATGGTGCTGACATGATGTCTATTCAGGCACAAAGTGACAAAGGCGCCAGCCTTCGCCCCTTCGACATTGCTCAGGGCTACGGCTTGGCAGGCAGAGGCACAAAGCAGAAAGAAATCCGGCGAGTACGTGGCTGGTTATAATATTCCGCATTCCGCGATCCGAATTCCGCATTCGGTGACCGCAGCGAAGCGGAGGTTACCCTTGGAGCTTATGAGGGCATGGTGCTGACATGACTAAAGAAATCAAACCAGAGCCTCTTCTGACGATAGACGATTCGGTACATCTCAAAATCATTCGAAAAATTGCTGAAGGAGGAATGGGCGCTGTCTATGAGGCACAACAGATGGGCACAGAGGGATTTGAAAAAACCGTTGCCATTAAAATCATGCTCAGCAAACTGGTTAAAAAACAATTTTCAGATTTATTCATTGCTGAAGCGAAACTGGTAGCCAACCTGGTCCACGAAAACATTGTTCAAATTTATCAGTTAGGACGGACATCGGCAGGTTATTATATTGTTATGGAATATGTAAATGGCGTTTCGCTTGCCAATTTCCTTTCGTATCACCGAACTCTGAATATTCCTTTTCCGGAAGAACTGGCAGTATTTATTATCAGCAGAATCGCGCGCGGCTTGGCTTATGCCCATAAACGTGAGGATGCGCAGGGAAATTTTCTGGCCATTGTTCATCGGGACGTCTGCCCGGCTAATATTATGATCACAACCGAAGGCCTGCCAAAGCTGGCGGATTTCGGAGTAGCCAAAGCGGCTAAACGTGCGTTGCCCGGAGATGGTATGTTTGTGGGTAAAATCCTCTATATGGCGCCGGAACAAGCTCAAAAAAAATCCGTGGATTATAGGGCTGATGTTTTTTCGCTCGGTGCCGTACTGTTTGAATTGCTTTCTTACCAGACTATTCGTAAAATCGACAAAAAAACAACGACAACCAACGCTGGCAAGTTGGCAGTTAAGGAAATCCCATGGGATTTCCTTCCGAATTCCACGACTGAAGAGCTTCGAGCCATTCTGCGCAGTATGATGGCTCTTAATCCGAAAGACCGGTATCAGGATACTGATATACTCGCTCACGATCTGGAGTATTATATTTACCAGAAAGGTTACGGCCCAACAATACAGACGCTTGAACGCTATCTCCGAACTCGTTTTACCTATCTGTACTTAAAGCAAAATGAAAAGAACGGTACAAGTTTGACCGACTCGACAACCGTCGCGCACTTTCCAAAATGATCAAAACGGGGTGAGGCAGGCATAAAGGCGCAAAGTCAAAAAATATGAAGAAAATACGTTGATTGACTTCTTATGAGACGTTGTGCTATTCCAATCCCCAGCAATATGGCAGAAGGTTATGGTGTACAATCGACGAATGATCAGCAGTTTGACTAAAAAGTTAAGTGACAGATAGTTTCATGAACTTTGTGCCTATGTGCCTTTGTCACTTTGTGCCTGAGTAGTTAGGATATATTCGTAAAAAATATTAAGGAATCACTATGAATAAAAAAGCATTAGAGTTTTTGAAGGAATTAATGAATCAACCATCACCGTCAGGCTTTGAAACGCCGGCGCAACATGTGGTCAAGGCTCGCATGAAAATGTTTGCCGATAAGGTCACCACCGATGTTCACGGTAATGTAACAGGCATCCTTAATGCTGAAGCTAATCAAAAAATAATGCTTGCCGGGCATATGGACGAAATCGGAGTGATGATTACCCATGTTGACAGCGATGGATTTATTTATTTCGCAGCTATAGGCGGATTGGACCCGCTGATAACAATTGGCCAGCGTGTCTGCATTATCAATGAAAAAGGAACTGTAAAAGGAGTTGTTGGAAGAAAGCCCATCCACTTGCTCACTTTCGATGACAGTAAGAAAAAAATCAAAACCGAAGATTTATGGATCGATATCGGCGCAAACAGTAAAAAGGATGCTCTCAAAGCAGTGGCTGTTGGCGATCCTGTCGTCATTCAACAAGATTTCATTGAAATGAGAAACAACCTGGCTTCGTCACGCGCGTTTGATGACCGGATCGGCGTCTGGGTTATATCTGAAGTACTTCGATGGTTAAAGGGAAAAACTTTGAATGTAGCCGTGTACGCGGTGGCAACCGTTCAGGAAGAAATAGGAACACGAGGCGCCATCACCAGCTCTTATAACATTAACCCACAGGTGGGGATCGCTGTGGATGTGGGCTTTACGTCAGACTTTCCTGGAGGTAACCCGAAGAAAACCGGAGATGTTTCGCTTGGTAAGGGCCCTATTTTACATGTCGGGGGCAACATTAATCCGGTTCTTGGTAAAATGCTGTGCTCAACGGCTAAAAAGAAAAAAATTCCATACCAGATGCAGGCCGAACCACATGTTACAGGTACTGACGCCAGAAGCATTCAGGTGGCCCGAGGCGGATGCGCAACGGCTCTTGTCAGCATACCCAACCGCTACATGCATAGCCCTGTGGAGGTGATATCACTGAAAGATGCGGAAAGAACAGTTGCGCTCATTGCTGAAACCATTCTCGCCATGTCGGGAATTGAAGATTTTATTCCGAAATGAAAATTCTAAATCTGCTCTGATTCAGACAGTATAGATCATTCCGCCTCGGCTGATCCGCCGTGGTGGAAACACACGAAAAGAGATGCTCTCGCAAAGTCGCAAAGACGCCAAGGAAGACAAAGCAAGGAAAACGGGTGGGGAGTAGTCAATGGGTTTAGAAAAAAATTAATCTTAGTCGATACTGAAAAAGTACTAACCACGAAGTCACGAAGGACACAAAGAGATT
>CAZBGF010000225.1:0-3929 GCA_964491255.1 uncultured Verrucomicrobiota bacterium | reverse complement strand
ATAACTGCGTGCATGGCACTGAAGATCCCGGTCATACTTATCATGAATTTCTCGGGCACAAATATAATTCCCCCATCGGAAAGATGGACTGGATATTTACAAAAGGGCCATCAAAGGTGACTGGTGCAACTCTGATTACGGATTCTGTGGATGGAAAATATCCCAGTGACCACTATTTTGTCAGTGCAACTATTATCGCCAATAAGCTAAATGATACAGGCGAACAAACAAATGCACGGGACGCGTAAACGCGCCCGTGATTTGAAACGTTAAGACTGTCAAAAAAGTCATTTAGGACGAGCGACTCTCGTGGATTCGCCACGTCGCTATGCAAGTGGCAGGCCACAGCAATACAATGAGTGACAGTGGCTTACGACTTTCTTTTTCCCCTTTCCAGGGCATTAGGACAGCAATTTCGAGGCAAAATCATGGTTTTAATGGATATGCTGTGGCATGGTCACACCTTACAAGGTGTGACACCCTCTTCATCCTGCTCAGAAAAGGAGGCGGAGTCAGGTCTTCGCCTAAAGGCGAGGAGTTTTCTCCCCGAGGACACAAATGCAATAAACGGATTAATAAAACAAGCCGGAATTGATACCTTCTGCTATGGCATTAAAAAACGCGTTTCTGACGTAAAGGTACCCGGCATCATTAGGATGATTGGCGGATGGCTGGTCCATTAAAAGCTGCTCCCAGCATGGAACCGCGGTAATGGCTTCATACACTTTTGCCACAGGTATGCCATAGTCGGCAGCAATGGTATAAATCCTTGGATTAAAATCCTGAATAAGGGCCATCTGACCGCTTCGGTTCCGGTATTGATTGCTGATAACAGGGGGTATTGTCGCAATAATAACCCCTGCCCCGCGATTCAGAGCAATCTGAATCATTGCGCGGAGATTGTTCTCAGTCTGGTCAAATGGAATCTGGAAGAATTCATCATTTGTTCCTTCCATTATCAGCACTACGTCAGGATTGTAAAGTTCCAGTGTTGATTCAAAACGTTTCAAACCGTCTGCCGTTACTTCACCGGGATCCCCCGCGTTTATGGCAACGAAATGGCCGCCGAACGCGGGCGCGAGTTCACGCTCAAGAAGGATCGGGTATCCGGTTTCCGGACCATCGCTGCTGCTGGCTCCGCCGTAGGTAATGCTGTCCCCAAAACATAAACATACAAGTCCTTCAATAGCACCCCCGTTGTAACTTGGCATAGCACCCATTGTACTCGATCCTAACTGTAGTATTTGCTGGGTGCTGGTGGCGCTTTGGAAGATATACCATGTGCCGTTGTTCCGGTCGTAAACCGCAATGTCTGTTTTGCCATCCCCGTCATAATCGCCCGGCACAGGGCGTGCCTCACTCCACCCGAATTGCACGGTCTGCACAGACAATGTTGAACTCTGCAGAATATACCATGTGCCGTTGTTCCGGTCATAAACCGCAAGATCTGTTTTCCCGTCCCCATCATAATCACCCGGCACGGGGCGCGTTTCATTCCACCCGAATTGCACGGTCTGCACAGACCACGTTGAGCTCTGTAGAATATACCATGTGCCTGTATCGCGGTCGTAAACCGCAAGATCGGATTGCCCATCCCCGTCAAAATCGCCTGACAGCGGACGTGCCCCACTCCATCCGAATTGAATAGTCAGCATGGACCACGTTGAACTCTGCAGAATATACCATGTGCCTGCATCGCGGTCGTAAACCGCAATATCGGTTTTTCCGTCCCCATCAAAATCACCCGGCACGGGGCGCGTTTCATTCCATCCGAATTGCACGGTCTGCACAGACCACGTTGAGCTCTGCAAAATATACCATGTGCCTGCATCGCGGTCGTAAACCGCAAGATCGGATTGCCCATCCCCGTCAAAATCGTCACTCGTTCCAACAGTTTGCGCATTAACCATTTCTGACAACGCACACAGAATAAAGCTCAAAACTATTAATATCCGAATCATCAGCATCCTTTCATTAGTCCCGAGCGCATTCTGCGCCTCGGGAAACTTTTTTTAGTAATTCTGCCACAAATCGCAATGACTGGTAATTTCATTCATGCTGGACCAGGCCTCTGACGCAGTATGCAGGTACATCAGGGCGTTTAAAATAATCTAAGTTTGGACTTTCGGAAAATCTGAGCGGATGTGATTGTACTGACTCGTGCCAGAGATGTAACGCGCGAGCCTTAAGAATCAGTGATTGTCCCTTAACGCCTGACTGATACAGACGCATGGAAAAATCATCATCTTCCAGTCCCCATCCAACATACTGTTCATCAAATCCGTTGATTCGATTGACATCTTCCCGAAAGAGTGAGAAATGACAACCCAGAATCTTCGGCTTGTGCCGGCTGGCCAACCTTATTTTGCGCAACCATTGATTCCTGATAAACTGACGATGAACCCGGCATAAATGCGACCGATCGGAACACTGCCAGAGTTCTTCCAGAAGACCGCTGTCAAGAGAGTGTTCCATAGCTTTTCGCGATAATTCCCCGTTGAGAAAGGCGCGGTTCGCGGCCAGGAAAAGTCCTTTCCCGGCGTGACGCAGGTGAACATCTATTGCATCCGGCAGAATCAGAATATCGGAATCCAGAAAAACAAGATAATCGCCTGTTGAATTACGGATCGCATTATTTCTTGCAGCGGCCAGCCGAAAACCTTTGTCTTCCTGCCGCACATACTGGATCGGAAAAGGGAATTCAGAAAAAAACGCTTTCATACGGTTGACCGATTCCTCACAGGATCCGTCATCCGAGACGACAACCTCATCAACATGGGCAGTATTCCGGGCCAGCGAAAAAAGAACAGACTTAAGCGCCTCCGGCCGGTTATAGACTGTGATGAGAATACTTGTTTTCATGTTCAAACTTCTGCTTCTTCCAGTAATCGGGGTCACGATGGAAGCACATTACTACCATGATCTCTATCACGTCAGGCTAAGTGCCTCAGCCACAATTCTGTCTGCTGTCATGCTTATGTGAAAACATTACTTCGATCTGCGAGTATAGTCAACCTCATGATTAACCCCAGATTATGCAGTTGAATGCAGATGAAGACGGTTAATGCTTTGGAGCGCAATGAGTTCGCCTGCCCGAGCCGGAGCTCAGGCCGGCCAGGGAAGAGCCGCCCTGCCAGCCGCCCCGTACGTACGGGGCGAGTGACGCGGCGGCCAGGGAAAAACGCAGGCATAACGCAAAAAGCTATCAGTTGTCAGCTTTCTGCGTATTGAAGAAATCGGATAAAATCTTTTCAGGAAACTCTTTCAGGCACCTCATCAATCTTGCATGGAATAGATAAGCCTGCACTTCCATATCTTCAAATTTTATCTTAATATTTTCTCCTGCTGATTACTAAACGATTGGCCGTATTCGCCTATTATAGTATCCGGGTTTATTCAAACACTGGACAGACTTTTCCTCTAAAGCGAATCAGTCGCGGCTGAAGACATCAGACTCTTCTATGTAGGTAATTAATTCCTGGAGTGTTCTGTACGAATTGAATAGTGCCGCAGACGCGTCACATTGCGCATTTTTTCATAATCAAGCTTTACATATGCTCCTCTTTTGGTTAAAAATGTGGCAAATACAAATAACATAGGCAACTGTATATTGCGTATATAGAAACAAGAAGACTTGCCCTGTTGAGGTAATTTTCTCCGTTGTAGCCGCGGCTTTATAAACCGCGCAGGGAACGTCGCTTACAAAGCGACGGCTACAGTATGAAATACAGTTCCAAAAACCGTTTTTTGTAATTTCGCAGAAGTCTAAGAGATGACCAAAACAAAGGAGGTAGATCGTATGAAGAAAGTATTTGTAGTAATAGGCATTTTCATTATTACCATGGCTCAGTCAGGTTATACCGATGATACGTCACGTCATGCATTGGCAGAGGAGCTTCTTGTTTTGATGGATACTCAAAAAAATATTG
>CAZBGF010000224.1:0-3962 GCA_964491255.1 uncultured Verrucomicrobiota bacterium | reverse complement strand
TCTGTAAATCCAAGAACATCACGCCTTGCTCTAGCAATTAGTGTTTTGGGGGAATCACTCGAAACCTGTAGCGTGTTGCTGCTACTTTTTTTAAAATCTTACTCATAATATGTTATTTTTATGAGTGTATACTGAATTTGCGGGAAGCTGTTACTTTAGCTACCGCAGGTTGAGTGCAACAATGCACATAGCCTACGGCACGCTGCTGGATACTTCCACACCATGCACTAAGCGTTGTGCTTCATTATCAGAAACTGCTAAAGACCACGAGCGTAAGCCCGTGGTATCTACTTAATCGCAATTTTAGCTATTTTGGAGAAAAAAATATCATCAATCAAACGGTGAAGATTCTCCAGGGTTCCATTGTTCTTTAATATTATATCTGCGTTCCGCATTATCATATCTGCGTTTCTGTCTATAGTAGCGTAATGAATTGATTGGTCGCCTTTTCCTGTTCTTCTATCAGTCCAACGTTCACGTACTATGGAATCTGGACATGAAATATACCAAACGTAAATCTCTCTATCCTTGGTGTAAGAAGCATCTAAATCATCGTTGCTTCTTACGGAATCCACAACGACGGCTTCATTAAATTTTAGAACCTCTTTCGCAAGCCTTTTTTGCAAAGGAAGTTGATTATATTCTTCCATAATAATCTTGCCAAAGTCTCTGAGATGACTTTCTTTAACAGAAGCATATTTCCTAACATTAAGCCTATTAGTAGTGATGTTCTCAAAATCGTCTTTCACTAAATTATAGATAATATCACAGGTCTTGATCCATTTAAAACCATAATACAATGCAAGATATCTACTGACGACAGATTTACCTGAACCAGTTTTTCCTCCAATACAGATTATCGGTGGTTTACTAAAATTTAAGACTGTCGTCCTAGGTACAATTAATTGAGCCTCCGATATGATGCCCATTGGTTCATACTGACCCACCTCGAAAAACCGACCCACGATGGCGGAAGTGATGGCATCCATTTCATCGTGCGAATTTGTTGAAAGGCCTCGCCCACGTAGACCGAGTGCTTTCAGGCCCTCCCGAAGCAAGTTTAGCCCCCTCTGTTTGCGGGGTATGCACAACAGGTCCTGTGCAGCTCCGGGATAGGATTCAATGACGGTTGGAGCATCAATCAAGGATTCAATCATTTTCCGAAGGCGTATTCCCCTCAAGGTGAGGCCCTTCATTGAATCAATTAAGGCTGGGTATGAAGGAATGCCCACGCTGGATAGATGACGTTCGGCGATTCTCACAATTCCGGCTTCAGGATCAATTTGTTCACCACCGCCTGGTAGTCCCAAAGGGGAATCAATGCTGACTATCGCTGGCCTTTTTTCTTTGATGTAAGAGAGCATATCCTCATCAGTGAGTAAAGACGTGGTCTCGACCGTCATTCCTGACAACAGCGCAACACCCGTCTTCTTGTTTTTTCCGCCCGTTAAATCAAGACCCACAACGACCGAGCCTTTTGGAACTTTCGACCGTTCATTCAGGAAAGCCTCAATTGCCGACCTTTCTTTTGAGTCTAACAGACAGGATGCAAACATGTTTGCCTGCCTGACATCTCGGCTTTTTCGAGTCCTTTGACTTCGAGTCTTTCGTGCATCCCTCAACCATTCTTGAATTTCCGTGAAGGAAAGCCTGTTCAATATTTTATCTCCAACCCCGGCTTTTTCAGCAATTTCGGCCCCGAATTTCAGCGCTTCCAAGTGAAAACATGAGTGGGCGTCTGTGCCCAGCGAAATCCAACAACCTTCTTCCATGGCTTTCTTGGCTAACTGAGGGGACAGGTCAAATCTGGATGGAAAGCAATTGATTTCAAGGGCCACATGCCATTTCGAGCAATACTCGAAAACAGTATCCCAATCCACCTTGATCGGCGATCTAATATATGAGGGTTCACCAGGACGACCCATTAGAACTGCCGTCGGATGTCCGATAACATCGACATGCCCGGTTTCAATCGCTTTGATGATCCTGGAGGTATTCGATGTCTTACTGTCAGTTAAGCTCGAGTGCATAGATGCAACGACCAAATCCATTCCACAAAGAATGCCTTCCGGCATATCCAGAGTCCCATCCCGAAGAATGTCGACTTCCATACCATGGAGCACCTGGCGATCGCGCCTCAAGCTCGAAACGGACATGGCCTGTCGAAGCCAAGTAGATGGTGCCAATCCTCTTTGAAGTTTAGAAGACCGACTATGCTCGGTAATCGCAATGAATTCCAAGCCGAGTTTTTTAGCAGCTTGGACCATTGCTTCCGGAGTCGCAATACCGTCTGACCAACTGGTATGAATATGCAGGTCAGATCTTAAGGAAGTTGGCAACTCGCATGCCAGAGGGTCAAGTTCCCAAACAATTTCATGCAAAGACCTGAAATGTTTTAATGTTGTTTTGGGCGATATTTGAAAGCGCCAACCCATCTGATGCTGGAATATAAGACACTGCTCTGAGGATTCCACAACTTTAAAAAAAGGATCCTTTTGGGCTGCGCCTTTGAGAAGAGCACGGCCCGCCTTGATATTCTTGAAACCCATATAAATCACAAAGGGATCTTGGGCCGGCGAAATACCGTCGGTAATGCCGTTTAAGTGCCATTTAAGTTTTTTGCATGCTTGCTCTTCAATACCATTGAGAAAACGCATCAGCGGAGGAATGATATGGGGTGCCTGCCATAAGCTGCCTGATCTTCCTTGGAAAAAAGCAAGAATCTCCTCTTGCGGTATCCCGCATCGCCTGGTTCCAGTAGTCAGCAATTCGTGAGATGGGTTTAAACCACTTTTTAGAAACTCCGAGACAAGCCTTGCCCCAAGGCCTCGCAATGACCTCAGGCGCAGGCAACCCTCGGCTTCGGGCGATAGTAAATTCTGAAGTTCTTGTATTGTTCCGTTAGCTATAATGTTTCCGAGTAGATCTCTAATTCGAGCAGAAGGAACATAGTCTAAATCATTGTCATTCAATTGTCCCTTAAGCCATTTTGAAATTACTGCCGAATATCCGTCAAGGCTATGGGCAGCTTTTCCCAAGGAAAAAATCCTATACTTAGGGATAGCGCTTTCGACCTGGGAACCGTTAATTTTCAAGAGAAAAGCCAAGTCATAGATGGGCTGCACAATTTCGAAATTTCTGGGAAGAAAATATTCTTCCGCTGGGACTCTTTCCGGATTCTGACTTTTTATCTCAGACATCAGACCTCGTTATCTTAATGTGGGACTGGGGACTGGCGTCGGGCCAAGCTATCATAGTGATTATGCACGTATAATGCCATCAAAACGTGTGTTTTCAAGCCCTATATCTTTTCCTTTTCGGCCCCTAAAATCGCGTTATAAGGAATAAAACTACCCATGCATGGAGTTCTGTAAATAATGTTCTTTTTGTCACTAAAAAGTACGACATCGGGGCTAAATAGCCGCATATTTCTGAATTTTCTTTAATGGCGGGATTCGGTTAGCCTGGCGACCCCATTAGACATTAGATTGTCAACACCCGGACTATTCTTGGTTTTCATTTTCCCAACCATAAGGCTCCCATTTTGTTTAGGTGCTTTCATAGCGCTCAAAGATGTTGGGCATATTGAATTTAGATACCAAGCTTATGGAAGAAGATTTTGTTTCGCATCTTCGCATCCTTGAGCACCTTGTCCCAACTGAGCACTTCAATGTACAGATTAATATTCTTAAGCCAATCGAACCACCCTAATCGATCTGGCATTGGCGTGAAATTTTTTTCCTGCTCAAGCCACTTTTCAACTTTTGGCGTCAAATCGCAAACAACATATCCATAGAATGGGGTGTTTTTCGCAACGAGCATCTTCCGACCTTCTGGCGTTTTGTATTTCCCATCGCGAATACTATTGACGTACCGCACAATCTGCTGAACGGGGTCTTCCTGCGAAGAAGGGTTGACGAAATCATCTCTCTGTGGCTTTTTGAATTCGAAAATCGTTATGG
>CAZBGF010000223.1:0-3965 GCA_964491255.1 uncultured Verrucomicrobiota bacterium | reverse complement strand
AGGGTTGTGGTCTTGCCACTGCCGGTCGGGCCTGTCACCAAAATGATGCCATGCGGCTGAGCAATGGCATAAACCAGCGATTCATAAGCCTGTTTATCCAGGCCCAAGGCTGTTAAGCTGGGCGCCAGATTAGTTTTGTCAAGAATACGCATCACGATTTTCTCGCCATGAATCATAGGAAGCAGACTGACCCGAATATCCACTTCTTTACCCAGGGCCTTGACTTTAATCCGGCCATCCTGTGGTATACGGCGTTCGGCAATATTCATATCCGACATAATCTTAATTCTCGAAATAATAGCTGCCTGCAGGTTTTTCGGCGGGCTGGGAACCTCATAAAGATCGCCGTCCACCCGATAGCGCAGACGCAGAGATTTCTCCATTGGCTCTATGTGAATATCGCTGGCGCTTTTTCTAAGCGCTTCCACCATAATTGAATTCACTATACGAATAACAGGAGCGCCTTCGGCGCTTTCCAGCATCTGATCAAGGCTGACTTCTTCCTCTTCTTTACCATGTCCCACCTCAATGTCTTCTTCGTCTTCCGCATCCTTGAAAACATCTTCCAGATCCGGGGAATCCTGGTCACTGAATTTCTGCAAGGTCTCTTTCACTTCCCGTTCAGAGGCCACTACAGGAACAACCGTCAAGCCGGTCATTGTCTGTATCTCGTCGATGGTGCTCATATTAAACGGGTCTCCTAAAGCCAGCGTCAGTATTTTTCCAACACGCGCCACAGGAATAATCATGCTTTTTATAAGGTTTTTACTTGGAATTAACTCCAGCATCTGAGTGTCGGGAGTAAAATGAGCCAGCGTAATCGGAGGCATACTCAAGTATTCTGAAATAGCCAGAGTCATATCCATATCACTTACGATATTTTCTTCGACCAGATATTCCTCAAGCCGTTTTCCTTTCTCATGGCAGGATTCAAGTGCTTCCTGAAGCACAGCATCGTCAATCATATTCCGCCGTAAAAGAATTACAGCAATTTTTCCGCTCAAAGACCCTCTGTTCATCATTTTGTCCTCTTTATGATATCAATCTGCGGCGTAATCCGGAAAAAACAATATTTCCTAAATTTAATTTTCATCTTGTCCATATTCATAATACACGTTAATATAATAAATGAAATAAAACAATTCTGCAATAGCAATATCTTTATAGACTATAAACACGGGAAACCGTATTGCCATGACCAACAAACCACATAAATCCCTCACTGATCCCGAAGCCGAAATCTGGAACGCAATAGCTGCATTCGAAAAAATTCTTGAAGCGTTGCCCGGTGATCGCGTTTCCCTCCAGACACTTTCTGACGCGTATGAAAAAGTCGGTGATCACACACGTGCTGAAGAGTACGTTATCCGATTGGCCAACGTTCTGATTAATGAAGTTGATGAGGACGCTGCCCACGAATTACTGGAAAAAATCAGAGCATTCGACCAGAATGATCCACATGTTCAGGATGTCATCACGCGCATTGAACAGATGAAACCGGAAAAAGTTATGGCTGATGTTCTGGAGGCGGATAACACCCTTGTCTCTCGATCACTTAATATTGCAAGTGAAATTTCCTTTGCATGGAATCTCCTTCAGGTAAAAAAGCTTACACAAGATGAGTATTCAAAAGTCGTTCACGACCTGTCTGAAAGCTCCACAAAAAATGCTGATGTACCAGTATCCACTCTCCATGTACTCCATGACATGAATTTTCCTCATATTAATGATGTTTTGGGGTTCGTTTCCACCTCGTGCAATACGCCGATCATTTCACTGTCTAATTTCGAAGTTCGGCAAAGAGTAACCGATCTGATCCCAAATGATTTTATCATCAAGCACGGTGCTATTGTTTTTGAACTGATGGGCAACGACGCGCTCGTCGCGATTTTAAACCCTTATGATGACAAACTTCCCATGGATATTGAAGAACTTACAGGGAAAACATGTCATTTTTTCCTCGTTTCGTCAGAGGATTTTGATAACGCACTCGAAAAAATAAAACAGGCTAAATTAAAGTCTAAATAGACCCTGTTCGAAAAGCCTTTCGGATGGGTGGTTCACGGTTCAAAGTTCATGGTTCCTGGTTGCCTTCGGCTGAGAAATCGGGCGATAACGCATACATGCCGACAGCCTGAATCAAATTGACCGATAATCTACCGTTTTTTGAGACACCCTTTCCATGCTGTTATTCTCGCTATGTTTTGAGCCGGCTTTCTACGCTGCCTTTTCAAGTTCTTCTCGTCGTCGTTTCTTCATCAAAATAATGCGACAACAATTATAGGCCAATACCTTCTCCATCAATTCGGCGCGGACAGGTTCCAATCCTCTCCGTCCCAGTTCTCCGAATTCGAAACCGTCTTTTATGGTAAACATCAATGACTCTACCGCTGAGCGGTTTCTACGGGCATCACGATACACGTCACTTTCCCAGTCGAGTTCATTCGTCAGTTTCTTGCCTTTTGCTCCGCTGATGCTTACATCTTTCACGCCCATGGCCAGCACTTCTTTTCGTCCATTCGTTGACGCATACCCATCATCGGTACTGACCAGATCTGCAATGATGCCGGTACGCTTCATCGAATTGGATATTGCCGGTGCCAGTTCCACCGAATCGGCTGCATTGCCCTGCGGAACAATGAGGCTGGCAACAAAACCGTTTTCACTCCGAATCAGTTGCGGTTTGTAACCTATGACAGGGTTACGGCTGCCCTTCTTAATATATGCCGCTGATCCATCCGAGAGACTCAGCACCTTTTCTGTTGAAGGCAATGATTTACCGCGAAATATCCAGTCATCAGCATACTTGATGACCTTGCTGCTATCCGAAACATCTGTTTTGATTTGCTGTATAATCCGCTGCAGAAGCGCACGGCGACTTGGCGCTAATGCTTCCATTGAAACGCTTTGTTCAAACTGTTTCAATTCTTTCGCTAAATAATCTGTCGCCTTTCGACCACGCTTCAATAATCGCCGATAATGTTTCTTCAGCTTGCCTTTTGACTTGGGTTTGCCTGCCACCATGCAAATCTGAAATTCCAACTTATCCATTTCTTTCAGCCAGCGGGGAACCCATCCCTGCTGAAATTTTTTCAATCTGAATCCGTACAGCTTCTGACCCAGACGGTCCGCCCTTGTTAACAGACCTGTAATGATCCTCGCATCGGTCGGCCAGCAGCTGTTGGCCTTTACCGCGGTGCTGTCTATCGTCAGTTTCCTGAAATCATCCAAATTCTCTTTGAGAATCAACTCGATCTGCTTACGTAAAATTAAGTCCCTCGTTGCATCGCTCACTACGTTCACATTTTCCAGAATCGTTGTTATCCCCGGCATCTTCCGCCCACGACTCTGAAAAAAACTGTATAAGTTCATTGACTCATACAGGAACCGCCGTGCCTGCTTTGATGCCAATTTGCCGCCAAGAAATCCTCGGATCATTACAAACAGATATACCAAATCCGCCGGCATCCGCGGTCGGCCATAGAAAAGTTTCAATTCGTTCGACAGAATCTCTTGTCCCTCTATATCAATACCAATTAGATCACACGTTTGGCTCGCAAAGAACTCCTTGTCCGCCAAACGAAGTTTCTTCTTCTCTTTTGCATGAATGTCCAAATCCGCTTCGATAGCATCTATGATTTCAGGCGCAAACCGGGCCAATTCCTCCACTTCTTCCAGAAAATCGCGAAAGTCTGTGTCAGGAACCGGCAAAAAAAGGTTGCCAATCGAAACTCTTTCCACTATCGTTTCTTGTGTCGCACGTGTTGTCATAAACAAACTCCTTTCTTTTTAAGATGTTTATAGTTAACATGTTGCGACACATCTTGTCAAGTCTTTTCTTGAAATAATACAATCTTTTTTGTGCTTTTTGTGCCTTTTTGTGGCTATAAAATACCTTTTCGTATAAGCTCTAAATAGTAGTTGACAGGTTCTTTATTGTCAGCTAGTTTACAGGCTAGTCTATG
>CAZBGF010000222.1:0-3966 GCA_964491255.1 uncultured Verrucomicrobiota bacterium | reverse complement strand
AGCCTGCCCGCCTGTGCCCGAGCCGGACTCGGGCCGGCCAGGGAGCCGACGCTCGCCTGTGCCCGAGCTGGCGCTCGCGCCGGCCAGGGTGTCGCCCAAGGGTTTCAGTCTTCGCATAAAGCTACGCCCTGATAAAATGGCGTGCCAAGGAGGAAAAAGAGATAAAATATAGGGGTAGATCTAAAATAATACGAAATTGAGAAGAATCTCAATTGTCAATGGTTGACCCTGATTCTCGCTGCTTCTCGAACAGCACTAGACAAGAAGCTCAAAAATGCGGGCAAACCCCAAATGAAATGATTTGCCGAACCACGGGTTCGACGGTACGCGTCCAACGCCGCGCCAGTCAACCCAATCGTTAGCTATGTAAAACTATGAGAGTACTGTGGAGGGAACGGGGTCAGGCCTTGATTAGTGATTAAGGGATTCAGCGAAGGGATTCAGGGTCAGACCTTAGCTTAGCAGTTAGCGGGGATTAAGACTCAGCCCTCAAAATAACAAATAAGAGATTTTCATAGGATCGTCTTGAGAACTGACAGAAAAAGAGATAAAATATAGGGGTAGATCTAAAATAATACGAAAACAAAAATCTAAGACACCGGACGAAAAGACTCGTTTCGAAGGACAAATCTCCGCCACCGATAAACAAGTCGATGCGCTGGTGTATGACCTCTATGGACTGACAAACGAAAAAATTAACATTGTTGAGGGGGAAAGTAATGCCAATTGAAGTAGGTATATGGAAACTCGGAGAGACACCCGAACGGATTAGTTTCTTAAAAATGCCCAACGAAGAAAAACTCGAGAACATTATTGCCGCAGATATTTCAATTCTTGATCAAAATCTCCTTCTCGTTGAGGATTCAGGGTCAGACCTTGAAATAGGAAATAAGGGCTTGCAGGAGTGTTGAGACTTGTGATAGTCTTGAAAGGAAATGACACGGTGTTTGAGAATACAATTTCCCGGGGCTATCTATCACGTTACTGTCAGAGGTAACGGGAGAGAGCGGATTTTTGTCGACCGTGCGGACAGGGAACGATTCCTTAAGCGGCTTTCCGATAGCGTGGATGTGTATAGTGTAAGGGTGTATCTTTTCTGTTTGATGACCAACCATTTCCATCTGCTTGTAGAGACTCCTGATGCAAATATCAGTCGGTTCATGCAGAGCGTGCTGACCGGGTACACGGTGTACTATAACCTGCGGCACAGACATAGCGGACACGTGATGCAGGGGAGATATGGAGCGAAACTGGTCAAAGGGGATGAATATCTGATGGCTCTGAGCAGATACATTCACCTGAACCCGGTACACGTGGGAGCGGTGAAAGATCTGTCGGTGAAGGAGCGAAGAGCATGGCTGCGTAAGTACCCGTGGAGTAGCTATGCAAGTTATATAGGTGGAAGGAAGAAGCTGGATTTCGTGGAATACGAACCGGTATTGGCACAAGTGAGTGGAGGTAGAAGACAAAGGCAGAGGCTCTACAGGCAATATGTTGAGGCAGGCCTCGCGGAGACGGATGAGGATATGATGGAAGCGTTGAAGGAGTCGTCGCTGTGTATAGGTACGGAGGTCTTTCGTGACTGGGTGCAAGAATTGTATGTGAAGTTGCAGGTGGGTCACGAAAGAGAGGATATAGCATTCCGGAAGACTGGGAAGCGGCTAAAGGTGAAGGATGTTGTGGAGGCAGTCTGTGAGCAATTCGGCACTAAAACTGAAGAGTTGGTGCGGCGTAAGCGCGGAGACTACACAAGAGCAGTGGCGGCGAAGTTGCTGTGCAAGTATGCAGGGTTGACTCAGAGAGATGTGGCAAGGGAGTTGAACGTACGGACGGGTTCTGCGATAAGTCATGAGATCAAAAAGTTGCAGGCGATAATGGAAACAGACAAGAGGCTGCTGCGCCGCTTCCGTAGACTGCAGCGAGTACTCGATTACAAGAAGGAGGGTGTCGCTAATTACTATTTCAAGGTCTGACCCTGAATTCTGGTTTAATCCCGAATCCCCCAAGAATGAAACTCACAAAAAAGAAACTTATTGATTGGGCCGGCAAAACAACTGTCAAACGCGCTGAATCAATTATCAATAAAGGCCTTGTGCTTGAGGTTAACTACGAGCCAAATCTTATCTCAGGAACTGTTCTTGTGGATAAGTGGCCGATGAAAACGTCCCTGAAACTCTTGTCCGACGACAAGATCGAAAATCTTTGCCCCTGTTTCGAGAGCAGGGAACGCTATCTTATCTGCGCTCATGTTATCGCACTGGCCTTGACTATTGTCATGCGTGCAACCGACCCGAATCGCGAAAAGACATACCAGGAAAATAAAAGGCGGGCAAAAAGAATGTCCCAGATTGATGAGTCTGAATATATTCAACGCGCACCGGCTGGAACGCCGGGCGCAGTACCGGCGGAAATACTCATAACAATCAACAATGGCTTTGATAACGGATTCAGGCAGAGCACGGTTAACATAAGCTGTTCGGCAAAGGTTTCCGGCAAACAAATCCCGCTTGACCGGGTTCCGAAAGACACTTTACTGACGCTGAGCAAGAAAGATGAATCCGTTCTTACCGTTCTGGAAGACGTCTCGGAAGGACCCGCACTCCCTGAGCTGGACCTCGACCGTTTTGATTTCCTTAACATCATTTCTCTTCATTCGGGCAGAAGCCTAGTCTGTTCGGATGGAACAGATATTACCGTTAATGGAATAAAGATGAACACGGTGATAAAAATGGATCTCGACAGGGAAAACGGTGAAATAATTCTTATTGCCCATACTGAACTGCCTTTCATGAAGCCCGGAGATGTTTCGGCATACATAATAGCCGGTCAGAAGGGCTGGGTTCACAGCGAGAAGAACTTATGGCCGCTGAACAATGTGCTGCCCGGCCCGTACCGTTCCATTTATGAGGAGCCCGTTATTGTTCAGCGTCCGGATGTTCTGCGCTTTATGCGCCAGGAATTGTCACTGTTGTCAAAAAACACTGTTATAGAATCAGATCTTTCGTTTGACCTGTTTACAGTAGAACCTGCCCAGCCAAAATTTAAATTGACCGTAGAGGGCAGTTATACCCGGATTGCGGCAAAACTTTACGCGCAATACAATGACATGGAACTTGTTGCCTGCAAACCTGATGCAAAAGATGATTTCGGCATACCCGATCCTGAAGACCTGATGCGCTATACTGTCCGGAATCCGGACGCGGAAACATCCGCGCTTCAAAAGCTGAAACGTTCCGGTTTTGCCGGAGAATGCGGAGATGATTTATGTGAAATTAATGAGCGGCGTCATCTTCTCAATTTTCTGGGTACTCATATTCCGGCATTAAGACGGGAAGGCTGGAAGATTGAACTGAACGAAAAAGTCGAAACATTTATGGACTCTATGGATTTCGTAATACCTGTTGTTCATATCTCGGAAAAGAAAGGTTCAGACTGGTTTGATGTGGGCTTTGACTTTGAAGATGGACAAGGAACAAGTCTCTCGCCTTCAGATATTCATACCGCCATCCGGGTAGGCGATTCGTTTTTGAGCAAGGGTGATCGCACATTACTCATAGATTCAAATGCTCTGGAATCCATGCATGATGTCTTTTCCGACTGTGCAAGCGGCGAAAGTGATAAGTCCGGTCATTTCAGGATGCAGAATAGTTTTGCCGCGTTTGTCAAATCATCCCTTGATGCCCTGGACGGAATTGACGTGGAGGACACAAAGACGTGGCGGTTACAGGCCGTGAAACAGAACCGGAAAGCGAAAATGGAATCCGTTGACATCGGCAATCCGCTGAACAGCATTCTGAGGTCCTATCAAAAAGATGGCGTGAATTGGCTAAGATTTCTCGAAAACAACGGGTTCTGCGGAATCCTCGCCGACGAAATGGGGCTGGGCAAAACACTGCAAACGCTTACCTGGCTCCAATTGGAACGGTCGAACACCAAGGCACAACGCAAGCCGGCCCTGATCGTATG
>CAZBGF010000221.1:0-3966 GCA_964491255.1 uncultured Verrucomicrobiota bacterium | reverse complement strand
AATTATTAAATATTGTTAGACAGGATCGTAATCACCCATCCGTAATTAATTATTCAATGGGCAGCGAGCTCAATATACACGAGCAGAAAAAATCTTCCTTTAGTTTTTTCAATCAAGAGTTGCCGGCGCTTGCCCGAAGGTTAAATCCGCATGCGCTGATTACGGACATTACCAATGGAGCCGGTTCTTCAATCAAGACTAAATATGGCAAGAGGCGAACGGATATCTGCGAAATTTTTGTTTGGGGTCCCGCGAAAGATGCCTATCGTGATTGGCAGATAGATAAATGTGAAAGACCGACTATCCTCCACGAATATGGCTGGTGGTCTTCCTATCCAAATCCTAAGCTTGCGTCAAAATATAAGGGGCTCCCGGAAAAACCCTACTGGATAACCGAGGCTGAAGCGGCGGCTAAAAAGAAAGGTTTGTCTCATCTTATCCCTCTCTTTGTAAAAAACTCGGAGAAACTTCAGGCCATCTGTCGAAAGGAGGGAATAGAATTCGCCCGGAAGTGCAAGAGTGTTTCCGGCTATATCCTCTGGATGCTCACCGATTCTATCTATGCCGTAGAAGGTCTTCTCGATGACTTTGGCTGTCCGAAGAACGTATCCGCCGAGGAATTCCGCCGGGTGAATGATGAAGTCGTTCTCCTCTTGGATGATCGCTATCGTTGTTCTTACTGGGCAGATGAAAGAATCAAACTGGATATTCTTATCTCCAACTTTTCAGAACAAGCGATAAATACGACAAAACTAATCTGGAAATTTTACGATGGGAAGAATTCAATCCTTGAGGGCGAAATATATTTGAAGGAAGAAATCGGCAAAGGGGAGGTTAAAAGTATTTTGCCTTTAGATGTGGGTTTTCCCTCCATTAAAAAGCCAAAGAAGATCATCCTTGAGGTGCAGGGAATTAATTCCGATGGCAAACTGATCAATAGCAATAGATGGCCCTTGTGGATATTTCCCAGAAGATTCTTTTATGATGAAAAGGGTTTGATTCTTTGTAATATGGAACTCGGAGACATCTATAACACTTACAGTTATCCCCTCTCTCGTGGTGCTGAAAAGGGAAAAGAGGAGTTAAAGTCTCATCCAGACCTGGTTATAACCGATTGCCTGACTTCTGAGCTGGTTAAATACCTCTATGCCGGAGGGAAGATTCTTCTCCTTTCTAATGGATTTTTTCCTGAAGTAAGACTGCCTGGATGTAACCTCTTCCGGACCATAACTTGGAATGTGGGTTCTTCAGGAAATTCGGGCACGATCATTTCAGATCATTCTGCTTTGGGAGATTTTCCCCATGATGGGTACTGCGATTTTCAATTTATTGAGATGATAAGAGGTATTTATCCCCTGAATATGGAAGCGCTGGGCCGGGGCAGGCCTGAGCCGATAATCCGTTCAATTGGTCATTATTTGAAAGCGCGGGACAAGGCCTATATGTTTGAGGCCAAAATAGGTAGCGGCAGGATGCTGGTAACTTCCCTTAATATAAAAGAAACTTATGATAACAACCACCCCGCTACCAAGTATCTGGTTGACCAGTTGATAAGGTATATGTTCGGCAAAAAGTATAATCCTTCCAAGAGTATCAGCCTCAGGAAGATAAACGACATACTTGCCCGTAAGTAAGTCCTGAAAGCGTGATGGAAGTTAAATAAAATTTCGGAAAAACTTAACAAACTGTTGATGGGGACAGTATATTAGGCAGAAAGGGTGGCGGTGTGAAATGCCGTCATCAAAAAGGTGTAAGGTATTGGCCTGTAATTGTTGCCGCATTATTTTGATGAAGAAGCGACGGCGAGAATAACTTGAAAAGGCAGCGTATAAAGCCGGCTCAAAACATAGCGAGAATAACAGCATGGAAAGGGTGTCTCAAAAAACGGTAGATTATCGGTCAATTTGATTCAGGCTGTCGGCATGTATGCGTTATCGCCCGATTTCTCAGCCGAAGGCAACCAGAAACCGTGAACTGTGAACCACCCATCCGAAAGGCTTTTCGGATCGGGTCTAATTAGATGCTTAGGCATTTTCGCGTCGGCCCCGCGCAAAGCCGAGGGGCCAAGCGACCACTTATCCCGATGAAAATCGGGATGACGTGGCAAAAGGTAGGGATGGACAGCCTGTCCGTCCCTAGTTGCGGAAAAACGGCGCCCCGTACGTACGGGGTGCCTTACCATAGGAAACAGAGTTGTCCGGTTCAGCCGGAGACCTAATTAATAAACGTGTTCAATAATGGAGTATATACGATGAATAAAACATTTGGTGATTCGTTTCCGGTTATGGAGAATATGACTGTAAAAACGGTGCGGGAATACCTGCAGCATAAGAAGTCGATTATCATTCCCATTGGTGTCATCGAACAGCATGGTTATCACCTTCCTCTCAAAACTGATGCCCTGTTGGCGACACATATGGGCAGGATGATAGGAGAAAAAACAGGTGTTCTTGTTGGTCCTACCATGTACCAGTCGTTTTCAGGCGGCGGATGTCCGGGTACCATAAATATATCTCCGGCCACCATGTCGCTTGTTTTAAACGATATGCTCATTTCTCTTGTGAGCCAGGGGTTTCGTAATTTCTATCTGTGGCTGTGTCATGGGGGAAGTGAAAACGACCGCGCGCTGGATAACGCGTTGAAACTCCTGCTGCGTACCAATCCAGCTTTCGAGAATGTCATGATCGCGCTGATGCCGGTCTGGAAATTTGATGCTCACGATGTAGGATGGCGGCAGGCAATGGCGGAAGGTGACTGGCATGCCGGTTGGCTTGAAACTTCCCTGGTAATGGCGCTGGAACCGGAATTGGTTCTTATGGACCAACTGCAGACCGATAGCCCGGAGCTTCTGGAGCTGATGACAAAACATCCGGATAATTACCAGCATGCCGAAAAAATAGTGGATGATGAATTTGTCGTTGCCCGTATGACTCAACGGCCTGAAGTCCGGGTTGGAGTTATGGGATTCCCTGAAAAGGCGTCGCGTGAGCTGGGGCTGAAGATCGTGGACAGTATTGTGACTGGTGCTTGTGAAAAAATTGAGCATATCGAGAAACATGCGGATGGTGTCTACAAGGAAGTCGAGTTCATTCCTGAACCATTGATTATGAAATAAGGTAGGCACAAAGTGACAAAGGCGCAGAGGGGTAAAGATACAAAGTGAAGAAATCTGTGAAAATAATTGATTCGGCAGTTAGACTTCGGTCTGATGCCGGCAAGCCTGATATAGCTGCATGGTTGCAGCAGATGGAAAAATGGGGCATTGCCCGGGCCGTGGTTGCGCCTGGTGATGAGTTTGTGGCTGTCTATAACGAAGAAGGTAACCGGTGGATAGAGGAGTATACCAGGCAGTATCCCGAACGTATTGCCGGGTTGGCGGTGGCCAACCCGTGGTATGGAAAGAAGGCCGTGAAATTGCTGGAAAAGGCCTTCGAATCTGGCGGTATGTGCGGATTTTATGTTAATCCCGCACGGCAGGGATTCCATCTGACAGAGCATGTTATTGATCCTCTGATTGAAGTCTGTGTCCGGATGAATAAGCCGGTATACAGTCATGCAGGCACTCCCATATGCGCCATGGCTTTTCAACTTGCCGAGCTTGCGCGCCGTTTTCCAGATACCCGGTTCGTGATGGGGCATTGTGCCTGGACCGATTTTTGGTATGACGTTATTCCTGCCGCGGAACAGGCAGAGAATATTATGATTGATGTTTCCTGTACCACCAGAGCAATGGTTCGCACCCTGATAGACCGATTAGGTGCCCACCGCGTGGTGTTCGGATCGGGATATCCGCAGTCGCTTCCTGAAAACGAGCTGGAGAAAATACGGGGTTTGAACCTTTCGGATAACGTTTTCGCCCGTCTCATGCATGATAACGCAACACAATTATGGGGTATGGCTAAATGAAGATTATAGACACTCATACTCATCTAGCGGGAAATACATTCGGCATGTCACCTCGTACTG
>CAZBGF010000220.1:0-3966 GCA_964491255.1 uncultured Verrucomicrobiota bacterium | reverse complement strand
ATCATGACAACATGCTTGAAGTTCTGAGCAACCATGAATCAACACTATGCCGTCATAACGCTACTGTCACCTGCATGATCTGCGATCTTACGATAGGTGAAATAGCGTTTTCAACAGGTCCTCCGTGCCTTGGCCGTTTCCAAAAAATTAATATTAGGCCGTAGAAGCGGCAACTGTGTAGCGGCTCGACGAGGACCCGCCGTCGCCAAGGCTATGGCGGGCAGGCAGCCTCGCCCTACCTTTGATTGGTAGGACGAAGCCTCTGGCTGAGCCGTCGTATGCAATTTCGAAATTCCTATACATTAAATTACAGGAGCTGACTATGTCATTTGTCATTGATAAAAAGAATTCACCCTGCGTACAAATTTCGGGTACTGAGACGGAACAATTGATTTTTGCGGCGAAAGAGCTGAGACGTTACATAGAGGCGATGCTGGAGAGTCCTTTGCCGGAAAAAGCGGAGAAATCCATCACCCTATCTGTCAACCCTGAAAAAGATATTGGAGAAGAAGGTTATATCATTGATATCACAACTGATGAAGTGTCTATCACCGGCGGGGGGAAGGCCGGCATTGTTTACGGCGCCTACTATTTTCTGAAAAAGTGCGGTTGCCGTTTCAGCGCGCCCGGTCCGAACGGGGAATTTATCCCGCGAAAAGACTGTATTGAAATCGAAGAAGGACAAATTACCAGGAAACCGCAGTTATGGTATCGCGGCATGCAGGCCTATTGTCGGTATACCGCTGAGACAATGCTGGAGACCTTTGACTGGATGGCCAAGAACGGCTTCAATTATATTATGTATTCCCCACTTCCTGAAGGAATCAGCGAGGGAAGCAATGCGGTTGATCCTGAAACCGGCAGTTCGACTCGGACCAAAAGGTACACAAATCAATGGTTCCGGGAGAACTTTCTCGCGGAAATTATCAAGCGCGGACTTAAGCTGGACATGGGACATCATAATCTTCCTTTTTGGCTGCCTTCAGAAAAATATTTCGCTGACCATCCGGAATGGTATCCGCTTTTTGAAGGCAAACGCCAGGAAAAGTCCTGGCAATTATGCGTGTGTACTACCAACCGGGAAGCTGTCGCTGAGATCATTAAAAATATCAAGACATTCATAGAGAAAAATCCGGAAGTGAAAATTGTCGGTGTTATTCCTGAAGACGGCGCCAATTCCTATTGCCATTGCGAAAAGTGCAGAGAATTTGACAACACGAACGATCTTCCCCGGGCACAACACACTCACCGCTCCCCTGATGGTGAAAATAAAATCATAATCAGGCGTTACGCGACACTACTGAATCAGATAGCCGAAGCGCTGGAAAAGGATTTTCCCGAAGTGAAAATTGGATCAGCCGCTTATGTAGATCTCCAGTGGCCTCCCCGTGACATAAAACTTCATCACAACGTTCTGCCGTGGGTGGCTATTTACTGGAGATGCGGGGCTCACCCCCTGGCAAAAGACAGTTGCTATATGAACTCATTTTTCTTTGACATATTGGAACAATGGCAGTCCGCGCACCCGGGGAAGTTTATTCTTTATGAATATTATATGGGAATGAATTCGCAAAGAGCGCTCCCCTACCCGATGGCCAGAATAATCTGTGAAGAATGGCCGGGATTGAAAAGACTGGGGATCGGCGGCGCGACGTTACAGTCTTTCTCGCGAAACTACGGGGTTTACGGACTCAATTATCTGGCATTCGCTGAAAGCGGCTGGAACGATAAAGTCGATTACGACGTTTTGCTGGATGATTACCTGCTTGGTATGTTTGGCGCGGCCGCTCCGGCTATTAAACCGGTCTATGAGAAATTCGACCTGGCGCTCGAAAAGATAAGGCGCGGCGAGGCAGACAGTAAATACCTGAAACCCTTCCCACCCGCTATAGGAGACCTCCTGCCAAACGCTTATAATTTGATTTATTTCATGGAGGAGGTTGGCGGTATTGAGTTCATCATGGATTGCATCAGCCGCGGATATGAACTGGCTCATACTGACCGGGAGAAATTCCAGCTGGATATTTTTGCCAAAGCGGTTTCAATGTGGGAAGCTGCCAGAGAGTTTCATGTGGTGCACTATGATTTGGTTACCGGAACTGTTCCATTAACCGAAGAAAACAAAATTCAACACCACGAGAAATTTGCGAAATGGGGAAAAATGTGGAATGAATTCCCAGCAGCAGGCTGGACCAATATGAACTTATATTATCAACTATTCGAGACAAAGATAAATAAAAGGAAACCAAAATGAGTACAAAAGTAAAGAATTTGCCAGTGCCACGGCCACGGAAAATCGACTTTTCTGAAGGCAATTTCCGCCTGACGGGAAAGATTAATCTTTGTTTCCCGAAAGGAATTGACGGGAAAATATCAGGATATATAGAAAAAGAATTTCGCCAATGGGCAGGGCCGGGGTTCAGCTTGTCCCGTAAAAACGAGTCGGCATCGATAAAATTCGTTCGGAAGAAACAACTTCCTGAAATCCGGAACAATCCTGAAGGATATGTTCTGAAAGTAAACCGTGATTCGATAGATATCTCAGCTCTTACCGAAAAGGGACTGTTTTACGCTTTTCAAACTCTTCTTGATCTGATTGACCAGCATGGGGATGGAAAAAGGTATATACCGTGCTGTAATATTATTGATTGGCCTGAATTTGAGTGGCGTGGCTTTTTGATAGATCCGGCAAGACAATTTATTCCTGTCGACACGATATTCCTTTACGCGGATTACATGTGCCGTGCGAAGATGAATAAATTCCATATACATTTTACTGACAACGAAAGCTATACATTGCCGACTAAACTTTCGCCGGTACTGACAAGAAAAATGTATCATTATCAGAATGCAAATGGCCCGAAAACAATTTTCACTTTTGAGGAACTTAAGGAGCTGGAGGAGAACTATGCCGGGCCGTATTCGGTAAATGACATAAAGCGTATTGTTGATTATTGTCAGGAACGTATGATTGAGGTAATCCCGGAGATAGGGATGCCGAGCCATTCCGCTCCGATAATCAAAGCTTTTCCTGAGATTCAATGCCGTGTGGAAGGCAAGACATCTGAAACGGTTTTTTGTATCGGCAACGAAAAAACTTATGAAATACTTGAAAAAATCATAGCGGAAAATATTCCGCTTTTTCCCTCGGAATATGTCAATATCGGCGGTGATGAGATTGAGTGCAGAGACATCAAGTTCAAAGGATTCCCGTTCTACTGCCAGATATGGGACAAATGTACCGTTTGCAAAGAAAAAATGAAATCCGAGGGTTTTTCCTCGACTAATGAGCTTTTCTACTATTTTGTCAGAAGAATGGGAGATATACTGGCTAAATATGGGAAAAAACCGATGATATGGAATGATTATATCGATTCAGCAAAACCTTTTGATCTTCCGAATGACACGACAATCGGGTACTGGCAGGTAGCAATGAAAAACAGAGGGCCTCACAGAGGATGCAGTTTTAATAAGCTCCTTAAATCGGGATTGAAAATCATCAATGCCAACAGTCTTGATACTTACGTGGATGATGAATGTCTAATGAAAGAAAAGAGGATTCTCAAATGGCATCCGCGCAAAAGGCCTTATGCAGACAAGAAACTGAGAAAGAATATCATAGGTTCTATGATGATGACGTGGGGGCTGTGGAAGCATTACAAGCGAACTCTGCCTTCCGCCATGGCGATTTTCGGTGACCGACTGTGGAATTCCGCGGAAATAAAAAACCCGCGATCTTTCGGGAATATGCTTTCCAGGCATCTTTTCGGCCCGGGACTGCCGGAGGAAATATATCGGATTTTCGAATATAATGGTTCGCTGATTCCTCCGCGGAAAAATGATATCCTTGCGTACCTCGGAGAAGAAAGAGTTTTTCCCGAAATTTCGCTAAATGAGCTGAAAAAAGTACTGAAAACCGTGAAAAAAGTTCTCTGTGACAAAAACATTCCAAACCGTCGGGCATTG
>CAZBGF010000219.1:0-3969 GCA_964491255.1 uncultured Verrucomicrobiota bacterium | reverse complement strand
AAAATTATAAAAAAATGTCCGGAAACGCTATCCTCGGCTCGGCGATGATGCCTTGCACCATCTTATGTAGTCGGACCTGAAAAACCCTGCTTTTCACACCAGCCACACGAATATGATAAAAGAACAATCAGTTATGCCATTGTAAATATTTCAAGCCTGACTTATAAACGACTTATAAACTTGTATTAAATGTAAGCGACAATCAATCCCGATCTTGCATCGGGACTGATCATGAAACAGTCTTTCAAATCCCCCTCATGGGAAAAAGGACATATCATCAAACAGAAAGGATCGTTTAATGAAAAGCAATTGGGTGAAAAAATGTTTACGGCGCGAGATGGTGGGATTACATATTCCGGATTATGATCAGATGCCGGCTTATTCACAATTACAGAAAGAATATCATCTTGCCGGTATCCTGGAGAAGATTGATCCTCGTGGATTCGTGAAAGAACTCAAGAAAGCGCATGTTCAAGCCTTCTGGTTTTACTCCAAATGCCATTACGGCAACGCCTATTATCCCAGCAAGGTGGGGCATGTTCATTCCGCCCTGAAAGGCCGTGATATTTTCAAAGAGTTTACCGAAGCCTGCCTTGCGGAAAATATCGTGCCGCTCGCTGTCTATGAATTTTCCGATAGACGCATGCCCGATGATCACCCCGATTGGTGTCACCGCCGCCCTGTCAAGAATGTCGAGCATTTAGACATTACCGATGCCAACCAGGGAACGAAATTGGGCGGCCCGTGCCTGAATGGGCCTTATGGAGATTTTGCCATCGAACAAGCCTTGGAAGTTGTCAAACATTATCCGATCCAGGGGTATTATGTGGATTTCCTCGGGCTTTTTAATCATGCGGATTGGCGTTGTCAGTATTGCAATGCGAAATTTCGGGAGGTCTTTGGCTTTGATTTTCAGGGCGTAACGGACATGGATCATGATCAATACGTAGCCTATATCAAGTGGTTCTACCGGCAAAACGATCTCTACGCTAAAAAAATGCGCCAGGCCATTAAGGCTGTTCGACCGGATGTCGTCTTTGTCCACAATTTTCATGGTTTATTCCATGATGTTGGTCTGCAGCGCGCCGATTTTGCGGCGGAAAACAGCGATTTCCTGACGGCGGATATCTTTAATCTCAGGGTCGGTTCACTGGCCATCAGCCGTAATTTGCGGATGTTGGCTTCAGCCAGCCGCGTCAAACCTGCGGAAGCCTTGCTGGATTCCATGGTTTGCACGCCCGGGGATTTTGTCACCCCAAAGGCGCTGGACGGTTATCGCGGCGAACTCTGGACCGCGCGCGCTCTGAATGTGGCCACCTGCGCCTCCGCGATGCTGAACATTGACGGGACGGTTGAATCCTCTGTCATCGCCCTGGCCAAAAAAATCTATGGCGAGCAACTGCCTTACGAGCCCTGGCTCCGGGACATGGCGCCTCTGGCGACCGTTGGGTTGGTGAGCAGTCATAATTCCATCGAATTTGTGAGCGAAGCCGAGCCCAGCTTGATCGCCAAATCCCATCATGGGTTCGAGCATGAAGGCTGGGCCCAGGTTTTAATTGCCGCGCATCAATTATGGGACATTGTTTCCGAACATCAACTTACCCCTGAATACCTGAAGCGTTTTAATACGCTTGTTCTTCCCCAGGTTTCCTGTATGAACGCTGACCAGGTCGAAGCCATCAGGAGTTTTGTTAAAAATGGCGGCGCCTTGATTGCCACCGGCAACACCTCGTTATTTGATGCCGACGGCCATCAGCAAAAGAATTTTCAACTGGCAGACGTTTTCGGCGCGGATTTTGTGGAGGCGCGCAAACCGGAGCGTGGACAACTGAGAATCCTGGAGCGGAAATGGCGCCCTTCAGAGAAATGGATCGGCGATGTCCTCATGTTCTCCGACGGGCAGATGGCCGTGAAGGCGCGGCCCGGCGCCAAAGCGGCGGCCGCCATTCTTTTAAAGCCGAATATCAAGCTTGTGAGTGTTCTTGTTCCTACTTCCATGCCAGCCATACTGACGACACGATACGGAAAAGGACGCTGCGTTTATTTTGCCGGATTGCCGGGGCTCCATTTCCGCTGTTTCGGTCCAAGCAATATCAAACGGATCATGCGCCAGGTCATTATGGAACTATCGGGAGCATTGGCGCCGATAGCGATTGAAGCTCCCGACAGCGTGGAATTGTTCGCGCATCGGCAAACGCAGAAAAATCGTCTGGTCGTCAATCTGGTCAATATCGTGGCCGGTGTTTCGCGGGATGGCAACTCGGGCAAATATCGAGCCGACAACCGCGAACGATTTGACGACATTACGGAAATGCCGCGGATTGCCGCCATAACCATCAAATTTCGAAATCTCGATGACCGGAAAATAAAGCGGGTTTATCTTGCGCCCAACCGTCAAAACCTGCCGCTGAAACGGTCGCGGGAAGGAGTCAGCGTCACGTTGGCAAATGTTGGTGTCCATGCGATGGTCGTGGCAGAATACTGAAGAAAGAAGCTTATAACCAGTGTAGTGTCAAAATAAAAAGATAGAAACGTAAACATTCGGTAAACCATGCCCAAATCGGCTCACAGAGCCGACTCTACAATGCTTGATGTTGTAGCGTGCGCTCTATGAGCGCATCCTCATCAGCAATTTTGCAGGAGTCTATGGTTGTAAAATAAAGGAGAAAATAATGGGTAAAAATTTTTTAAGTATAATATTCTTAGCGTTGCTGTCTGTTGCTGCGGAATCGCTATACGCCGACTGGCCTATGTATAAAAATGATCTGCATAGATCAGGGGTGAGCAACGAAAAACTCGATATGCCGCTTAAACAAATCTGGGAATATGTCCCGGACCACTCGCCCGCGCCCGCTTGGCCGGAACCCGGCAAGGAAATGCACCGGATAGATTTCGACTATGCTTTCCAGCCGGTAATAGCTGATGGTGTTGTCTATTTCGGATCTTCCGCGGATGATACAGTCAGGGCCCTTGATCTGCAAACCGGGAATTTGGTTTGGCGTTTTCTGACTGAAGGTCCGGTCCGTTTCGCTCCAAGTGTCGCGGAAGGGAAAGTCTTTGTTGTTTCTGATGACGGATGGTTGTATTGCCTTGACGCCAAAACCGGCAAGCTCAACTGGAAATTTCGGGGAGCGCCAAATGAACGGCAATTGATTGGGAATGGTCGAATGATTTCACGATGGCCATGTCGCAGCGGTACTCTTGTTATTGACGGAATCGTCTATTTTACAGCTGGAATGTGGCCAACAGAAGAGGTTTTTATCTACGCTATTGACGCTAAAACCGGTAAAAAAATCTGGTGCAATAATAACAGTGGAAATAATTATATTAATATGCCGCATCCAACAGCATCCGGCTTCAGCGGAGTTACGCCGCAGGGATATCTACTCGCGACAAAAGAAATTTTGCTGGTTAATACCGGCAGAAACATACCGGCGGCGTTCAACAGGCAGACAGGAGAGCTGATATACTACAAACCTGATTACGCAATGAAAGATGGTGGCTCAAGAACCACAATAGCGGGCAACTTTTTTTTCAATCCGCAAAATGCGGGTTATATTATTAAAAGAAAAGCTCATATTGGCGAAGCTGAAATTTCTATAGATCATGAAGGAAGTTGTGACGGCATGATTGGGTATTCTATTACAGATTGCAAAAAAAAGATGTTTCTGCGTAAAGATTACCAAATACTGATTTCCCCCGACATGGTTTTTGCCGTTTCCAAAGGTAAAATTGAAGCCTGTGACAGGAATCTTTTTTTCACCCGTCGATATATGCCACCGGACATCGTCAAATGGTCAGCGCCTTATGCCCGGGTTTATTCCATGGCCAGCGCGGGGAATATCCTTTTTGTAGGTGGAAGAGACAATATTACCGCGTTCGATGTTTATACCGGCAAGGAGTTGTGGAAAGCCGCAACTGATGAACGGGTCCGGGGAATCGCTATTTCAGACGGACGACTTCTTGCTG
>CAZBGF010000218.1:0-3969 GCA_964491255.1 uncultured Verrucomicrobiota bacterium | reverse complement strand
TGGAAGAGTTCGCCGCACTCTATAACATCAGGGTGCTGAACTAGCGGAAAGAATTCATGGATGATCATAGACGACTAATTAATTGTGTTTCACAACAATATGAAGGAGTGTTATGGAAAAACTCAAAGTTGGAATCTTAGGATTGAAGAGAGGACTCTCTCATTTACGTAATTTTCTCGATGTCGAGCAGGCTGATGTCATTGCCTGCGCCGATCGTCTGGAGGGACCAAGAGAACGTGCGAAAGAAATAATAGGAGATCAACCGGTAAAAATCGTTAACGAGTTCGATGATCTCCTCGATATGAAGCTTGATGCTATCGTTGTTGCTTCTAATGCCCGTTCCCAGGCCAAACACTCCATACAGGCCATGGAGGCAGGGTGCCACGTCATCTCGGAAGTGCCCGGCGCATTTACCCAGGAAGAAATCGTTCATATCATTTCCGCTGTCGAGCGCACCGGCATGCAATACATGCTGGCAGAAAACTCGAGCTTTCTTGATTTTCTCCGTTACTGGCGCAAGTGGGTCATTGACAATCGGTTCGGCGCTGTTTCCCTTGCCGATGGTGAGTATCTACACTATCTACCAAACAGTCTTATCGTCCCGGATGGGTCAGACATAACCCCCTCGCAGGTACGGAAAGAGGGACGCAGTGACGTTGTGCCATCGTGGCGAGCCGACCAGCCGCCGATTCAGTATCTGACACATGATCTTGGGCCTTTGCTGGAAGTGCTCGACGATCGCGTTGTTTCCGTGACATGTATGGAGGGGCCATGGTGGCAAGTCGAAGCTCCTTTGCGATCAGATGGGCAAATGGCGCTTTTTAAAACTGCTAAAGGCAGATTGATTCGAATTCTCGTGACTCTGAACACCCGTGGCCCCGGCGCGCATAACTACCGGCTCTTCGGTACGCAGGGAAGCGTTAATTGGTACTCACATGAAGGCTTTTGCCGGCGGTTCGATTGTGACAGGGAAAAAAAGGAAGGATGGGAATGCGTTGATATTGGTACTGCTGCAAAGGGTGCAGACAAGAAAAAAAGTGGCCACGGCGGCACTGACGTCAAGACAGCTTATTATTTTACAAAAGCGATTATAAATGGCAAAAACGTTCCGATAGATGTTTTTCGCATGTGCGACTACACGTTGCCTGGCATCCTTGCCGCGCGCTCGGCCGAGATGGGAGGACAAACAATTACTGTGCCGGATATACGCCGCAAGCCGTTTGAAAAAACGGTTTTCTGGGAACATGTCAGCTTGCCGGAGAAGGAACCAAAAGGCCGGAAGTATACATCCGACATGGGAATGAATGTAGAATAGAGGGGTAGGGGAAGCAAGCCTTTATCTTTAAGGACAACCATGCCGGATAAAAGTTTTCTTGTCCATTGCAATCTAAAACTGTAAACTTTCATGATTATGGAAAAAACATCTATATTACAAGATATTGATAAAACTCTGATAGTTCAGGAACGTGACTGTAGAATAGCACGCTGTAAGAACGAGGTTGACGACATTCCCGCTAAAAAAGAAGCAATTACAAAAAACATTGATCGTTATCATAACGCTTTGAATATAGCGAAAGACACTTCGAAAATAAAACAGGCTGAAATTCATAAACTTGATGTTGAGATTGAAGCCAGTCGCCAGCAGATCGCCAAGCTTCGCGAACAGCAGTTTCAAATCAAATCGAATAATGAATATAAAGCGTTGGATCATGAAATAGCGCATGTCGAGAAAGCAATCAAGAAGCTTGAAGACCGCGAGATCGAAATTATGGAAGAAGTTGAGCAGGCGAAGACGAATACGGCAAGGCTTCAATCAGAGCTTGAGCAAGGGGAATCCACTATTAATCAGGAGCTCCAGCAGCTTGAAATGAGGCGGAAAAATCTTGAGTCTGAAATCAACCAGATTAAGGCTGATCGTGAAAAACTGGCAGGCGAAATTGATCAGACTTTTTTAACACATTATAATCGAGTTATGACAAACAAACAGGATGTTGCCTTAGTCAGGTTGGAAAACGGATCTTGCGGTGGATGTCATATGAAGTTGCCGGCTCATGTTGCCCATGATGTCAGAAAGGCGCTATTCATAGTGACGTGCAATTTCTGTGGACGCATCTTGTATTCAAAGCCGTCATATTTTAAAAAATAATGTAACTATTCAGAATATCGGATGGTGGAAGCGGGTGATCGCCTCGCTACTAAATCTGTTCACAAGATCAGGGAATAAAAAAGGGAGCTTGTGATCGGATTTAGTAGCGGGGAGGAAAGTCCGGACTCCATAGGGTAGGGTGTCCTGGTGTAATGCCGGGAGGTCTTTCAGTAAAATGAAAGAGACGGAAAGTGCCTCAGAAAATAAACCGCCCCGTACGTTCGGGGTAAGGGTGAAAAGGTGGTGTAAGAGACCACCGGGCTGACAGTAATGGAAGCCGCACGGTAAACCCCGCCTGGAGCAAGATCAAATAGGAAACTGTTAAGGCGACCCGTCTTATCTCGCTATTAGCGGGGCAGTTTCGGGTTGATTGCTATCAATCCTTTTTACGGCATGTATAATGCCGTAAAAGGTAAGATAAATGATCATCGTCCGCATCAAAAACGGATACAGAATTCGGCTTATAGCTTCGCCATCCGATCTTCCTGATGTGAATGCGCTGGTAACATATTGGAGAAACCACAGATTACACAGATTTCACTGATTATTATAAAAATAATAGTGACTACTCAGCCGTCCCGATGGGACTGGAAATTACTATTTTCTTTAGCCGACGCTGAAGCGTCGGCCTAATGTCAATGCGTCCCATCCGGGACGCCATGAAAATAGCGCGGCGATTCCCTGGCCGACCCGAGTCGTCTCCCTGGCCGCAGGGCGGTTCTTCGGGCAGGCGGGCAGGCATCGCCGTGAACAGGAAAACAACCTTGGTTGCCCGGCAGCTGCCGGACTCTGTCAGGCATCCGTGTGAATCCGTGGCAAAAAAACAAATCTGTGATGATAAGCCTTTTCTATAACCGTAATGTATATCGAGCAGGATGGTGTTTTCTCATAGCTGTCCTGGCGCTTGGCGCTTGGTATGGTTATATATGCAGTGCACTTCCCGTGATTCCAGCCAGCGCACCTGTGAGTGTGTTAGTAATGAAATGGTCTGTTCCAAGCGGCAAGGTCGTTGATATGGCTGGATCAGTATTTAAGAAACAGCAGGACGACAAACTGGCTGTAAATCTGGGACCTCTGGCAAAACGCTTCCGACTCGCCGGCACATTTTTTGCTGTTGATGAAAACCAGCAGTCACAGAAAGCCATTGTTGATGACTTAAAAAAAAGAAAACAGCAAATGGTTTCTGAAGGGGAAATGCTAGACTCGATAGTTAAAGTGGTATCAATTTATCAAGATTTCATTGTATTACAAGAAGGTCGTCATGAAGAAGAATTATGGCTTAGTTTTTCAGAAGTTGTAACAACTCGTTAAGACAGCGATCAGGGCGTGAGTAAAGACGAGATGCAACCAGGTGCAGTAGCAATGCTGAACCAGTTTGGGAAACGAGTGGGAGAAACGCGTTGGGTCATAAAACGAACAGAATTGCTGAATTACTATCAGGAACTTTTAGATAACACCGACAGGCTTGCCAAGGTGTTTGAATCATTGAAACCCGTCTATCGAGGCAAAGCTATTGCTGGATATGTATTGGATGTCGAAGGCGAATCCGATATGTTTCACGCGCTGGGACTCCAGCAGGACGATGTTATTAAGAAAGTAAACTCCATGCCAATGACAAGCCGATTCCGGGCGGAATATTTCATCAATGAATTTGTCAAGGACCGAGTGAGCGGATTTGTTATGGACGTTGAGCGATCAGGAGTTTCAAAGAAGTTAATTTACATGATTCGCTGAAAAGTTAATTTACATAATTCACTAAACATATTACAGCCCAAGGGATAACAGCGACACCCTGGTAGACATAAGATATATTATGCGACGTT
>CAZBGF010000217.1:0-3992 GCA_964491255.1 uncultured Verrucomicrobiota bacterium | reverse complement strand
GGGTGGCTCGCGAAACTACGGTTATTCACCGGACTGGGTTTCCAAAGCGGCAATTACTGAAAACGGCTGGGTAATCGAAATGAAGATACCGGCCAAGGCTTTGAACGCGACGCTTAAACCGGATGCTGAATGGGGAATCAATTTTCATCGGCAGTTCAGGGATAAAGGACAACCGCCGTCTTCGTGGAGTTATGACAAGAAATGGCATGACATTGACAAACTCGGAAAAATGACGATATCAGAGTAACGGGTTAGATGGGCTGAATAACTACCCCCATCCGAAAGGCTTTTCGGATAAGGTCTATTCAGAGGAGGTGGTAATCTGTCAAAAAAACGTGAAGAAAATGTGGATTTGAAGCGAAGAGTGAAACATGCTGTCAAAAATCCGGATGCGGCCATGCAGAAAATTAAATTCCGGATAAAAATGGCATGACGGGTAACCCCGTCACGGATTCAGGATATAATCCATTTAAAGGAACGAAGGCCATGACGAAAAATGAGAAGGCAAATGTTTTCAACGTCCGAAACTTCAATGCTATAGGGAATGGTAAGGATAAGGATACGGCGGCAATTCAGAAGGCCATTAACGTTTGCACCGAGTCAGGCGGGGGGGTCGTTTACTGCCCGCCGGGGAAGTACCTCATAGGCACGATTTACCTCAAGAGCAATGTGGAGTTTCATCTGGAGGCCGGAGCTACAATCCTGGGTAGTCCCGACCGAGCCGATTATGACAATAATGAAAAGGCGAATGACTTCTGCAAAAATCAGCTTGCTTCCCTCTACATCGTTCATCTTATCTGCGCCCGTAATGCCCGGAATGTGGCCATCACCGGTTTAGGCACCATTGACGGTAACGGCCGCGCATTTTTTGTTCCGTTTGTTCCCGGCGCTCCAGGCGCTCCCGGTGTTGGATATAGCTGGCGCCTGGCTGTCCGCGACTGGCGGCCGGGGCATTTATTGGCTTTTATCGAGTGCCAGGATGTGCTGGTGAGAGATGTGCATATCGTTGACTCGCCGTGCTTCACTATCTGGCCCCTGGGTTGTGACCGGGTCAGAATTCAAGGGGTCGTTGTCTTGAACAATCGGGATGCCCCTAACACGGACGGCATTGATCCTGACTGTTGCAATGACGTTCGCATCAGTGACTGCTATCTTTACTGTGCGGATGACTGCATTGCTTTAAAGACGAACACGGCGATATTAGGCAAAGAGCGCGCCTGCGAAAATATAACCGTTACCAATTGCACTCTGATTACTCCTCGCTGCGGCGTGCGGATCGGCTGCGAGGGAGATGGCCCGATACGCAACTGCACGTTCAGCAACCTGGTGATGTCCAATACGCGCACGGGCATCAACATGCTGGTTCCACGAAGTGCAAAATACCGGGTTGAACACGGCCCAACGATTGAGAATGTCTCGTTCTCTAATATTGTCATGGATACCAAGATTGCCATATTCCTGTGGATCGGCGATGATGCGTCGTCGCCCGGATGTATCCGCAATATCCATATCGCCAATGTCTCCGCTGCCGCAGTGCGGGGATGCTATATCGGCGGTAGTAAGACCATCCCCATCGAGGATCTGCGCATCGCCAATATGAAGCTAACTCTGCGAGGCGAGATGGACGACCTCCTGTCCGAGGTTCCTTATCCCTACGGCATTTGGGACTACTGGCCAAAACCCCAATCCAAGATTCAGACTCATGGGCTTCCCTACGGCTTCTACGGCCGTTATGTGAAGGGTCTTAGCCTTCATAACATAGAGGTAGAGTGGAAAGATGTAACAGGCCCATGGCGAAGCGCCTTGCGTTGCGAAAACGTCGAAAATGTGGATATCAACGGGCTGGTTACCCGTTCGGAGCCAGGATTGATAGAGGGACCGATGGTCCATCTGACTGACGTGCGCGGCGCTTTTCTGCGCGGTTGCCGTGCCGAGGCTGAAACAGGATCGTTCCTTAAACTGGATGGGGCTTTGAGTTCAGGCATCGCAGTCATCGGCAACGACCTGAGCATATCCAAAAAAGCCTTTGATGTGGCAGATGATGTCCCCTCTAATGCATTTCAACAAACGGCCAATCTCCTCTCCCTCGGTGGACAAAAATAACAGGAGGTGAATAACACTATGAAAATATCTCACGAAGGCCAAAAATCGAATGGCCGGTTGTGGGTTCGCAGGCCTTGTCGCTGGCATACCATGGCCATCAGCGGGTGAAAGGCTGGTGGCAAACGCCGACTTTACTGCTCCAGTATTGCCTTCTGGAAAAACAATGTTACCAGATGGTTACCTTGTTTGTTGATGCTGAGCCTGACAACCCAACACAGAGCAAGGCGTTACAGGCAATAATTAAAGATTTTCAAAATGCGGTGCAGAAATATATTTCTGCTATGAAAGAGAGAATTGACGTGATGAAGCTGAAACGGTATCGTGACAAAGCCTTGAGACAAAACGGAGATGCGCTTAAAACAATAGCGACAAGCGTTGTTAAGGAACTATCGAAAAACATAACTACTCAAAAAAGTCAAGTTAAGTGACATTAACCTGGATTATTCACGCGCAAACTTATCGCCTTTCGGGCTGACTTTCGCCGGCGCCGACAGTTGTTATCCCGAGCGAAGTATGTATACGCTAATTCAATGTATAGGAATTTCAAAGTTCATAATCTTAATCGTAATCATATGCTTAATCTTTCTTGTTTCAGGAACATAAAAGCCGAAGATTAAGATTAAGATTAGGATTACGAGTAAGAATTGCCGCTCCTGCGGCCTAATTCAAAGGAGGAATGTGATAATGAATTCAAAAAAATGGACGGTGAAAGTTGAGTGGGGTGGGGTCAATTACTATCTTGACGGCGGCATGTTTTCCTATTGCTGGGATGGCGGGGTCAGTGTTGAAAATGGCAAGCTGAAACAGCTCTCCCGTCTTGACATCAAAATGTGCGGGCACGGCATCAGGAGCGATCGCAGGTATCCGGTAAACAGGAGTTCATGGCACAGTTTTACCAATGACAACATGGACGGAGTTGTTCTTGAAATAGAGGGAACGGAAGATACGGTAGTCAGGATTCAGACCGTGCAGAAACATGTTGCCTTTACTCTCGGCGAGTTGTCGGAAAGGAAATACTTGCGCTGGGATGTCGGAGCCAGGTATTCGGCTATTTCAATGGCCGCGATGCTTGACGGGGAAGGCCCTTTTGACGTGAATGCAAGAGTTGCCGAGGGTTGTATGGATATACGGCTGAGAGCGGAAGATTTCAAAGGAGCGAAATATTACGGCCGATGGCAGAGGGACTTTGCCGCATGGCTGGCTACTGGCAACAAGGTTACCGCGGAAATTAACCTGCCTCGTTCTCCGGTTGTGGGGAATGATAAGTCTTCTTTCTTTACCCTGGAGCTCAGGGCGGGACTGGCGGGAAGTCCTGAAAACGAGTCTCTTGATAAGAGTAAATACAGTCCATTCAATGTAAAAATAAACGGGCGGGCAATAGAAAAACCGCCGACTGCTTTCTGGACTGATCCGTCATCATGGAAGGTCGAGTTCATGGAATTCATAGAAATGGACATTCCTGAGGGAATGCTGAAGCAGGGCAAAAACCTTCTGACCGTTGAGAACAATGGCGCCGACTATTTTGTAATCGTTTCCGCGCAACTTCGTGAGAGCGTTCAGGAACATCTTCAGATTATGAGCGCTCCGAAATGGCTGCTTGCCAGTGATGACTTTGAAATATGTGTAAGAGCTCTCAAGGAAGAGACGGTTGAATTAAAGGTCATAAACGCGGAGACTCCAACGGCGTCCATGGATCTGAAAACGGGGATTAATCGTTTAAAATTCTGCGCGGGTGATAAAGCGGGAAGGCTCGAGATCAGTTTAGGTCGCGAGAAGCTTTCTGTTCCGGTATATCATCTGGAGCGGGAAAATGTTCCGTGGCTTGTGGGAGGAATTCTTCAGAACGTCAAGCATGACGCTTCCGGCCAGGTATCCAAGGCGCTTCATTA
>CAZBGF010000216.1:0-3998 GCA_964491255.1 uncultured Verrucomicrobiota bacterium | reverse complement strand
CATACTGGCCATTAATGCCTTACGATGAGCCTTTGATCGGCCGAATGTTGATGATTCTTTTCTGTGTCGCATGATTTAATTCCATCTAAACAATTGTAGATTAGTTTTGGTTTTGCTCCTGATTTTAATTAGGCCCCGAAGCGGGGCAACTTTATCCGATTCCATCCGGTAAGGCGCACCCTCAGGGTGAGCCGCTCTTCTCATCAGACGGCTCGGCAGGGACGCCTCGCCCTACCCTTTTAAATTCCTAAGCATCAAGTTAACAGGACGCACCCAGCTACTAAATCGGTCAGATTTAGTAGAGAGGCTATTAATCTGCGTCCAAAAAAAAGAAGTTTCTATACAATAAAAAGCTTCTCATTCATGAGTCGTATCATCAGACTGGTCAGGCGTCTGTAAATCCGCATCTATTTTACTTCCAAATGACAAATCCAGTTCACGCAGTTTTTCATCAATTTCACGCAATGACTTCTTTCCGAAATTTCTATATTTGAGCATATCCGCTTCTGTTTTCTGAACCAATTGACCTACAGTCAAAACATTTGCGTTATTCAGACAATTCGCGGCTCTGACACTAAGTTCAATCTCATTGACACTCATGTTCAACTTCTTTCGCAATTCCTCGCGATCATGGTCAATAAGTTTTTCTTTTTCTTCGAACTCGATCAAGTCTTCATCATAGTTCACAAAAACATCCATATGATGCCTCAAAATTGTCGCAGCGCGAACCAAGGCGTCATCAGGAGTTATGCGTTCATCCGTCCATATCTCCAGAACCAGTCTGTCGTAGTCGGTACGTTTACCAACGCGGGTGTTATCGACTACAAAATTAACACGCCGGACAGGCGAAAAAATGCAATCAATAGGAATAACCCCAATTTCATTTTCTTTTTTCTCATGCCAGACAGCGGGAGAAAAACCTCTACCCTGTCCGACTTCCATTTCCGCGTCAAACTCACCATCATCGGCGAGCATAGCGATATAATGAGATGGATTCATGATTTCAACGAAATCATCTGTTTCAATATGCTCGGCAGTCACCTCACCGGGACCCTTAACATGAATACTGATTTTCCGGGATTCCCTGGAATATGTTTTAAGAAGAACCTTTTTTAAGTTCAGAATAATATCCGTTACATCTTCAGTAACCCCTGGAATTGTGCAAAACTCGTGAAAGGCACCGGCAATTTTAACGGATGTTATTGCAGCCCCTTCAATTGACGAAAGCAAAACACGACGCAAAGCATTGCCAATTGTCTGACCATATCCAGGCTCAAGTGGTTCTGTCGTAAACTTCGCATACATACGAGTTGCTGTACTTTCATCTTTTGCAACCCTTTTCGGCATCTCAAATCGTCCAACACTTATTGTCATATTCTTAGCCCTTCTATCTAAAAGCTACCAAAGACGATGCCTGTCATCATTCTTCCTCAAAATGCTCTGAGACAGTCGACAACACATCGTATCTAATGGAAAGCATGAACATCCTGCATCGATCTCTCACATTCACATGTCAGAACGACGAAGAATTATTTTGAACACAATTCAATAACCAACTGTTCATCCACAAATGGCTTGATTTCTTCCATTGACGGAATACGAATCACCTCAGCCTTAAACCCCGCTTTATCCAGTACAAGCCAGATAGACAATGGTTTTTCTTCTGAAGCATCCAACCAACGTTTAGCCATATCTCGACTTTTTTGATTATCCTTAACCTCAATACGATCGCCAGCTTTCAATACCATGGATGGAATATCAGCCCTGCGGCTATTCACCAGAATATGTTTATGCAAAACAAACTGACGCGCTGCACTGCGGGATGGAGCAAATCCAAACCGGTAAACGAGATTGTCGAGCCGCATCTCAAGCGCCTGAAGCAATAGATCTCCCGTAATGCCACGCTGCTTAACCGACCGCTTGAAAACCCGCCTGAATTGACCGTCCCGCAGTCCATAACTCCTTTTCAAACGCTGTTTTTCGCGAAATTGACGCGCATAATCGGACGCCTTCTTGGTTCGCCTTACTCCATGCATTCCAGGCGCACCACGGCCTGTTTCAATCGGGCACTTTGCCATATTGCAACGATCACCCTTTAAAAAAAGTTTCATGCCTTCCCGGCGGCATAACTTGCAAACTGGACCAATATATCTTCCCATAAATTTTAATCCTTCTACACTAATTCACTCTTATTCTGATCTATTCATCTGCCACTAAGGCACAAAGTGTTTGTTGATAATAATTAAAGCCAAAAAACATTTTATATTCCAGTCTTGTTTTTTCCGAATCAACCAAGTAAAAATATCTTTTTTTTCGATCCTCTTCGTGGCGAATAATTCAGGTTCATGTTGTATAGACCCGCACTTTATTCTTAAAAATCCTTATAATCTACGTCCAAAAAAGTAATTCCTGTATGATCAACTCTCAACCTGTGAACAGTGACCCAGTTTTAACATAATTAGACTCGACGCCGTTTTCTGGGACGACATCCATTATGCGGCATCGGCGTAACGTCCAGAATAACACTGATCATCAAACCCGCAGCCTGAAGTGCTCGAATAGCCGATTCACGGCCTGCGCCTGGTCCCTGAACGCGAACTTCAACTTCCTGCAGACGGTATGCGGATGCTCGACGTACAACGTCTTGCGCAACCATAGTCGCAGCATAGGCAGTGCTTTTTCTTGTGCCTTTGAAGCCCATCCGGCCGCCATTGCTCCATGCAATCACTGAGCCTTTCATATCAGTAATAGTTACCAACGTATTGTTGAATGTCGCATTGATATGCGCAATTCCTGAAGACACATGTTTTATATTTTTTTTACGACTCTGATTGACTTCTGCCGGTTTTTCTTTCTGTGTTTCCTGGTCCGTTTTGGGTTTTGGAGTAACCGCATCTTCACGTTTAGCGGTTTTCTCGTCGGTCCGAACATTTTTTGTATCTGTTCCACCTTTTTCTACAGAACCTTTGCTTTTTTCACCTTTTTCTACAGGACCTTTGTTTTTTCCACCTTTTTCTACAGGACCCTTATCAGAAGACTTGTGATCTTTTTTCTTAGTTTGTTTTGCTTCGTCTGCCATTAGCTCATGATTCCTTCAATGATTATTTCGTGCGGGCTGCTCCTTGTTTGACCATTGTCCTGGCCCCCTTACCACGCACAGCTCCAACCGTCTTTTTTACACCTTTACGGGTTCTCGCATTCGTATGCGTACGTTGCCCCCGCACAGGTAAACTCTTGCGATGACGTATACCGCGATAAGACCCGATACTGATCAACCTCCGAATATTATGAGATATCTCACGTCGAAGGTCTCCTTCGAGAACATAACCTTCCTGAAGAACCCCAATAATACTCGCCATTTCTTCTGCAGTCAAATCATCAGCTCTTTTTGAAGGATCAACGTTTGCCTTTTCGACAATATCCATTGACCTGGTCATACCAATCCCATAAATATACCGCAGTGCAAATACAATGCGCTTCTTACCGGGAATATCAATACCAAGAATTTTAGGCATATTTTATCTCCTATCCCTGACGTTGCTTGTGCCGTGGATTACTACAAATCACACGCACAACTCCCTTACGTCGAACAACTTTACATTGTTCACACATTCTTCTCACTGAACTCCGAACTTTCATGCTATTTTTCTCTCCCTTGAATGGCTTGACCCGGCTTAACAATTCGCCCGTGTTTCATATCGCTTGGACGACATTCAACAAACACTGCTTCGCTCACTCTGCTTATACGGATCTTTTTTTTTCTTCAGAATTATCTGTCCATTCAACCGACTGATACCCATTGATATATTCTGTAATAAAAACAATAATTTTTATCATATCCACCAGGGTCACGTCCAGTTAAATTAATTTTTTTTTATTACTCTTAACATAGAGTAGAACCACGAGACATCAAGAAATGCATGTTAACACTTCAGCTACGTCTTCAGTAATCGCAATCGTATTCTCAAAATGAGCGGATAGCTTTCCATCTTGAGTTA
>CAZBGF010000215.1:0-4014 GCA_964491255.1 uncultured Verrucomicrobiota bacterium | reverse complement strand
ATACTGTCCTGCAGTACCAGTACCCGGTAGCTTCATGATAAACTGTCAGGTCCGTTTGGCCGTCCCCGTCAAAATCACCTGCTACAGGCCTGAACTCAATGCCGCCGAATTGTTCACCATCCATAATATTTGTACCATCAAGCGATTGCGCGTACCAGTAACCGGCGTTATACACTCCCAGATCACACCGGCCGTCTCCGTCATAATCGCCCGGTACAGGATCATACCCTGTGCCGCCTAATGTTCCGCCCCACGTGATCAGTCCGCTCTCAGGCGACCAGATATACCACTGCCCGGTCAGCACATCATACACTACTATATCCGAAACTCCTTCCCCGCCAAAGTCAGTCGGCGTCTGATGCACTATATACTCGCCAGTGAATACTACAGAAGACCCTGCAGTCACTTCCTGTGTCTGAGAGGATGGTGTCCGGTATCCCGTCAGGAATCCGTATCCAACCGTATATGTCCCCCCCGTCACATTCGTCTCAGCCAAGTCGCCTGTTCCGCTCGTTGTGCCTGAATAATTCGTGGGCCCGCTTATTGTCCACAAACCCGTGTCAGGTGTCACATTGATGGAAAGTGTTCCACCCCCAATCACGCTGAACGTGTTGGTCACGTTTGGCGCAGCATTCCAGTTGTTCGTATCTCCGGCCTGTGAAGCAACAATGCTCACCGCGCCCGTGGCGCTGAAACTCAGGTTCGTGCTTCCGCTGATCGAGCCGGGGCCTGAGTCCACTGCAAAACTCACTGCCAGTCCGGAAGACGCCGTTGCTGCCAGTCCAACCGTATCGCTCTCCTGGAACGACGCCCCATTAGTGGGTGTAAATCCGGTAATCGTCTGATCATCCTTTGGTCCATTAACCGCGAGGCTGTCGCTGTTCGTAACAGAGGAATCTGTTTGAGACTCTGCAGTTAGCGTAACCTCGCACTGTCCGTACCCGACAGTGACGTTGACTATGACGTTGGACGAAGCCTCTGTATTCAGAGTAAGGTTTGTTCCTTCAGGCAGGCTGGCAGTCCACCCTGCCCTGTCGACATCCGCCGAAAGGGTGAACGTGTCCGAATTTGTCTGGAAATTCATTACCGCGAACTGGACGTCCACCGTTGCCCCGTAAGTTCCTGACATATCGGAACCGGGAATAATCTGGACATCGCCTTCCCCTGTCCACCTCTCATAGGCGGTGATAACCCATTCCTCACCAGCTGCCAACGTGTTCGTATTCCATTGCAGTGAGTAACCGGAATCCAGAAAATTGGTGTCCACCGTATTTGGCAGGTCATAAGCTGACATGCAAGAATCGTTGGAAGTGTAATAGCCTTCGAAATATTGATCCGCTGTGGACCCAAAGGCGCCTGAAAAACCCATGAGCCCGGTGGCATCATCGTTTTTCAGATAGACCATGTTAAGGTTCGTATTCCAATATCCTTTCGATTTATCATTATTAGCAAAGTAAGTGTCGCCGCCATGGAGAAACCTTACATCGGTGTAGGCGGTCGCATTCGTATTGACAATACGCCACTCTTTTTTGAAGTAGCTTTTTCCATCCTGATACTGCAGAGTCTGCGTGATCCGAACACCGGTAGTGCCCGCATCCATCACGCAGTTAATGGTCCGTGAATCCGACATGTAGTTGGTAACTGCCGTATAGTTTGTATCTACACCGGTGTAGTTGCTGAATCTATTTGTGGTGGTCCCGTTCACCAACTGCAAATAGGATGTGAATGTCGAAAAGTACTCTTTGGTATAAACAGTATTGGTGCCGAACTTGCGGTAGACTTTGAGCAACCCTTTGTCTGAGTATAATCCGATCGTCAGCGGGGTGCCCTCAATGGCTTGCAACATGTATGTGTACATTCCGACGGATTGATTTCCTTCGCTTACTGAATGGGTATAGACACCCACAGTCGTGACTATGTTCGTAGCGGGCACAATCACTGTCACCCAATTCGTGCCCTGAGCAGGAATATTCGTCGTTCCCGTACTGCCGAAAAGGACGTTAGTGATGTCCGACCCGTTCCCAATGTTTCCGGAGCAGTTGGTGATGATGAGCGTGATCCCGCCTTCTAAGGAGCTGAATGGCTGGCTGAAGTCAGCCGACAACGCCCAGGCTGAACTGCCGATGCTCCACGTCAATATTCCGATCACCATTGCACGTACAATTGATTTCATTATGTTCTCCTTCGATTTTCAGTTGCAGTTAAAATCAATTCGGTAATATTAAGCCGTTTTTTTCAAAAAACGTAAACTAAATTATAATGAATGCGATTCAGTTTGTCAATAGATGTTTGATGTTTCAGCAATTCTGATTATGGTGCAAGATGTTTTCTTCTTGTCGGGCAGGAATGCCCGACATCCTAACCCGCACATTGCACGAATAAAATCGAAAATATTTTATTAATGATTGATTTCACGAATGAATGTTACAACTAAGAATCGGAGTAAAATTTATACTACATTTTGTATAATATCATTTTTTCGGAAAATTCGATTTTGTTCGCCTTTCAGGGCAGTCGGTTTTGCCGCATCTGCTTCGTTTTGAGACACTTGCGGTATGCTTATACAGCTGCGTGTCTCTCGTCTTGAATCTATGGCAAACTCGACTGCTGCAATATGCAGGCTAATGTGGTGTCCGGCAACTGCCGGACGACGGGAAAGGCTGAACTCCAAACAATGAGAAACGATTAACCTCCATCAAAATGAGAATTGCTGGCTATTTCATTCCTTACAGGAACTGAACCATTAAGGCTTTCAATTCTTCATCAACCGGACGCTGTAATAATCGTTTCACGCGTTCCTGCTGTGAATGCCGAATTGTTTTTCTTAACAATTGCTTGGACAGAACGCGATGAATCAGTTCTGCCAATTCAACCGGTTCCAGTTCATCATACAGGACTCCTGCTCCATCCATAGTCTCCGGCATACCGCCGATATTGCGTGCAATGACCGGTACGTCCTTATACATGGCTTCGATCAGCGGCAGGCAATATCCTTCATGAACGCTTGGGCACACATAAACATCCGCGGCTTCATAATAAGCCGCCAGTCCCGAAGCTGATGCAAACCCTTCAAAACATACGTTTGGCAGGTCCATATCACCGGCCACCATTCGTAACATCGTGTAATATCGCGGCGCACTCCGATTAGACCCGACAATAAGAAGGCGGCTGAACGGATTAATAGATTTTTGATACCAGGCAAACGCAAGAATCAAATCTTCGATATGCTTGTTAGGCGCAATGCGCCCAACAAAGAGAATGTTTTTTAATGTGCCGGTGAATCTTTTAATAATTACAGGATCCGGATTCTGGTCCAAAGTGTTTGCAGTAAACAATAGAGGGAAAACCTTGACGCCCTGTACACCCGCGCTTTTCAGTTCGTCAGCGTTGAAACGTGAATCCGCCCAGACAGCATCAACACGGCCGGCGATATTCGGTAATGACTCACGTGCCTGACGAAGGCGTGCGGCAATTCCGTCATCAAAACCAGTGAAAAATTTGGCCGGTGTTATGTTGTGGTAAACCAGAATCTTTCGGGCGGATGACGAAAGGAAAAGTTTTGTGGCCGGTGATGCAATACCATAGTGATGGAAGCAAAGGTCATCAGGTCCAGCGTCAAAGTCTGTAAGGGCATGGCAATTATTCAGAAAGCCGGGAGAAACATTGTGAGCATCCACAAAGATATCCGATGCATATCCCCAGCACCTGAAGATGTCCCGGAGCTGAACAGCCTCCTGTGAGATAGCGTCGCCATCTGCAAAACCAGCTAATATCTGATGTATTTTCATAACGGCGTTTCGTAAATATTCAGTGAACCCCGTGCACCAAGCTAAAGCTTGTACTCCGAACAGCCCAAATACAGCATTCAGCGTTTGGAGTTTCCGGCAGCCGCTGGACAGCTTGCACCCCTAGTACGGGGTTCATTGACTATTTACGGTGTTTCTGTTTCATTGTGTTTCTTAACCTGGATTATTCATGCAAAGCATGAACAATCCACCCGTTGGGCTTCGACTT
>CAZBGF010000214.1:0-4017 GCA_964491255.1 uncultured Verrucomicrobiota bacterium | reverse complement strand
AGCGTCGATCTCGACTCCCTTGGTTTGCAGTATAGAAGACACGCGTTTAGCGATAAACGCCGAGTGTACCCTCTGTAAATGAGAACTGATCGTTGTTTCAAAAAGGCCTTTATCCAACTTACCATCAGAGGAAACCGATGGAACAACCTGCAGATATCCCTCTGCATTATATTGTCTCGGGCTGAGCAAATTAAAGACACCCGCAATAAACGTAACCAGCAGAACAAAGACTGCGATTTTCCAGCGATGCCGGAGAGTTATAACGATTATATCACGTAAAGACAGAAAATCTTCCTCATGGCCTGCCGCCATATCACTTACGCAGTCATTTCCCTTCCGCTCCTGACATCCATCCTGATGTGTATCATTTGTCATAAACACATTTCCTTTCTATCTTCTCGGATTTTTGAATTAGAGTCTGTTCGAAAAAGGTTTAAAACTCGAAAGAACAAAGAAACATAGCTTTTTACCAAATAAGCAGATCTCTATATGTTTTCACTATTTCCTTTCTTGTCATCTTGACCCTTTGTGCCTATGTGCCTTTGTCACTTTGTGCCTATCTGAGTAATGAAAATTATTTTACCACAGAATAAAAACGCTCGCAATATAGAAAAAAAATATATAATCCACCCGAATATTGCAGCAGTTAAATTAGGCCGCAGGAGCGGCAACTGTAAGGAGGTCGGGCATTCCTGCCCGATCACGGCAGGCAAACAGGCAGGAATGCCTGTCCTCCTTTGCCTGCTGACAAACTTTAAGATTATTAGCCACAAAAAGGCACAAGAAACACAAAGTTTAATTTTAAATTTTCCCGCGAAACATGCTAAATCACACTAAAAAGCAAATGTTGTCCTTTCAGAAACAGAACCTATATCAAGAACATCATGTCAGAATAAGACGGAAACGGCCAGAAGTCCGCAGGCAGGAGACTCTCGAGATTGTCCGCCGATTCACGCAACTCTGCCATTGCTTTGATACGCTCACAGGAAGATCCTCGCTTGATAAAATCTTTCAGATTCTCGATAGCCTTGAAAAGATTTTCAGTTTCAGAGCTTACTTCAATAAACAGAGCCCTGCTTCCCGACACATCGCTGCCGCCAACGGCTTCAGTTGCTTTTATCGTTCCGGCCAATTCACCTTGATATTTCAAGGCCACTGGTACAATCATCGTCTTCGCCATTGTCACTGCGCAGTTAGCTTCAATTTCAATTATTCTATCATACGCGTGCTGATACACCTCATAACGCGATTTTAATTCCCTCTCTGACATCACTCCGTATTTTTCGAACATGGCCACTGTTTTCTGATCAATGAAAGCCTTCAATGCTTCAGGAGTTGTCTTGAGATTAGGCAGTCCTCGTTTCTCAGCCTCTTCCCGCCACTCCTGCGTGTAATTATCACCATTGAAAATTATACGTTTGTGCGTTGCAACTATCTCCTGAAGTATTGACCGAAGTGAGATATCAAAGGCTTTCCCCCCCATTTCAGCATCGGCTTCAAGCTGTGTGCATATTTCGTCTAATGCTTCCGCGACGATCGTGTTTAACACAGTGTTCGCATCGGCACAACTCTGGCTTGATCCAACCGCTCTGAATTCAAATTTGTCGCCGGTGAACGCCAAAGGAGATGTGCGATTACGGTCCGTTGAGTCTTGAGGCAGAGAAGGCACTGACGACACGCCAATATTGAGTGTTTTGCTTTTCTTTGTGTTCTGAGTGATGCCCTTTACGGTCTGTTCAATCACGTCTGTGAGCTGGGCGCCAAGAAAAATAGATATGATCGCGGGAGGAGCTTCGTGCGCTCCAAGGCGATGATCGTTACCTGCCGTTGCTACGGCCGCCCGGAGAATGTCCGCGTGAGTATCAACCGCTTTGATAATGGCACATATGAGTGTCAGGAACTTATTGGCATCGTGGCTATCGTTTCCCGGCTTGAGCCAGTTCTTACCGTCGGGCCCACAAACACTCCAGTTCATATGCTTGCCGGAACCATTAACTCCAGCAAAAGGTTTTTCATGAAGAAGGCAGGCAAACCCGTGACGTTCGGCGATATCACACATAACTTCCATCATGATCATGTTATGATCCACAGCCAGATTAAGTTCCTCGAACACAGGCACAATTTCAAATTGCCCGGGGCATACTTCGTTGTGACGAGTCTTGGCTGGAATACCTAACCGCCACAATTCCCTGTCCAGGTCTTCCATAAATGCCAGAACACGGCTTTTGATCGAGCCGAAATAATGATCCGCCAATTGTTGATGTTTAGCCGGCGCTTTACCGAACAAGGTTTTGCCTGTTTGAAGAATATCCAAACGTCTTTTAAAAAGATTCCTATCAACAAGAAAGTACTCCTGCTCAATACCGAGTTCGACGCGCGCACGTCCAGCATCGGAACTTATCCCAAACAGTTTTCCGAACCGGCAAATTTGCGCTGAAAGCACTTGTATCGAGCGCAGCAAAGGAGTTTTCTTGTCAAGCGCCTCGCCATGATAGCTGCAAAACGCTGTGGGAATATACAGCGTGGCGCTATTGTTTCCTTTTTTTATGAAAGCCGGACTGGTTGGATCCCAGGCGGTATAGCCACGCGCTTCGAATGTAGCTCTCAATCCACCGGAAGGGAAACTTGAAGCATCAGGCTCTCCTTTGATCAATTCCCTGCCGCAGAACTGGAGAAGCACACCGCCTTCCTTGTCCGGCACAATAAAGGAATCATGCTTTTCAGCGGTGGTTCCCGTAAGAGGCTGGAACCAATGCGTAAAATGGGTTGCTCCTTTTGACATCGCCCAGGTCTTCATGGCGTCTGCCACTTCATCGGCAATGTCGATGTCCAGGGAACGTCCCTGACGTATTGTGGCAATCAATGACCGGTAAGCATCAGCCGAAAGATAATCGCGCATTGTTTTGATGCTGAAGACATTTTCACCGAAAAAATCAGTAACGTTTTGCACTTTTTTTCTTTCCATATTTCTAATCCTATTCAGCCATTTATCTGGACACCTTAAATATGGCTGGCAATAACCGTTTATGAGCGGAACCGGCTATGAGCGACTGGACGCGTGCCAGAATTTGCGAGTCAATTTTCTCCGTGTTCCCAGTTTCAATAGCCATCAAGGCATGATCCAGTTTTTCGTAGGTTATTCCAAGTTCTTCTTCATCCGTCTGATTTTTCCGTAACCCCGCGCTGGGCGGCTTGTCAATAAGCTCCCCGGGCAAATCCAACTCACGGGCAAGTTCGCGCACTTCTGTCTTGTACAGGTCTCCGAGCGGAAGAATATCCGAGCCGCCATCTCCGTACTTGGTAAAATACCCCACCATAATCTCGCTCTTGTTGCCAGTTCCCACAACCAGGTAAGAATATGTGTTTGCCAGATAGTAAAGAGTGAGCATTCTTAAACGCGGCTTCAAATTGATGCGCGCAAGTTTTGAACTCTCCGAAAAAACCCGAGGAAACGATTGGTACACGGAATCCAGACAAATTGTTATCGTCCGAATCGCAAACTCAGCCGCCAGCTTGACAGCATCCTCCTCGTCACGAGGCGAAGATTCGCAGGGCATAATAGCACACAGCACATTGTCTCCAAGAGCTTTCCTGCAAAGCGCCGCAACAACCGCAGAATCAATACCTCCGCTTAACCCGACAACAACGCCTTTGCAGCCGGCTTCTTTCACCTTTCCAGCTATCCAAGCTGCGATTCGATCTCCTGTTAGTAGTTGCATCGTTTTAACCAAAAAATTAACCAAAATTGTGCATTAACCTGTATTTTCGAAATAGTATAGGGCCTTCCCGCAAATTTGTCAAAACTTCGCTTAAGAAGCTACCAGTCTTCGTCAAGACTACGCCCGGACAAGCGCGAAAAGAGATACTCGCGCCCGTTCGCTATGCTCACTCAAGACGCAAAGACGCTAAGTTTAATCTTTTTTTGAGGGACACAGGGTCAAACCAAAAGATATTCTCGCGCAAAGACGCAAAGACGCCAAGAAGAATTTAACCACAGATAAACACTGATGAACACAG
>CAZBGF010000213.1:0-4036 GCA_964491255.1 uncultured Verrucomicrobiota bacterium | reverse complement strand
CTTCCACTCCTCACCTGCCTTCGTCCCCTTCGTGGTTAATCCCTTCTTCAACTCCTATACTCCCACACTACGTCACTCCCACACCTCTTCTACTCCGCCCCTCTACGAAGCTGAATAAACTGAAGCAGCGATTGCGTTGTGAAGCCACTCTTCTATAGACCGAAAAACGGCTTGCTCTTGTAAGAAAAACATGGTAGTTTTTATTACAAAGCAAGAGATGTTATTATGACACAATCAATTGAACATACAATACTTAGCCGTATATATGGCACCGGGAGGGGTTGGGTGTTTTCCCAAAAGGATTTTTCTCAGCTCGGGAGCCGAGCGGCCATTGATCTTTCTCTGCATCGTCTGTTGAAAAAGGGTGTCATTCGCCGGGTTATACGTGGCATCTACGACTATCCCCTATTCAGCGAGCTGCTGGACCAGGAACTCAGCCCCGATATTGACCAGGTGGCCCAAGCTTTAGCGCGCAAATTTGGCTGGCGTATCGCCCCCAGTGGTCCTGCTGCTCTTAATCTGATTGGCTTGTCCACGCAGGTTCCCGGACGCACCGTGTACCTATCAGATGGGCCTACCAAGTCCTACTCCGTTGGCGGCGTCAAACTAACTTTCAAGAATAAGCCTCTCAAGGAAGCGGCATTCAATTTGTTCGAAAGCGCATTGATTGTGCAAGGATTAAAGTCTCTCGGACCAGATTCCATTACCAATGAAGTTATTGAGCAGATTCGTAACTGGCTGTCTCCAGAGTTACGCAAGAAGGTTCTCAAAGATACGCAAACCGTCACAGGGTGGATTTACAGCGCAATCCGTCGGATTTGTCAGGATAAACGCAGTGGATAAAGTCGCCTCTTTTTCTCAAAACCAACGCAGCCAACTCTTCCGCGAGACGGCAGCCCGACGCAGCATAAGCCCTGCCATCATCGAGAAGGACTTCTGGGTCTGTTGGGTCTTGAAGATGATGTTCTTAGCCTCGGATTTGCGGGATCACATCGTCTTCAAGGGCGGCACATCGCTGTCAAAAGTCTTCGGCCTGATCGAACGATTCTCCGAAGACATTGATCTGGTCCTGGACTGGCGACTGCTTGGCTACGGCCCTGGCAATCTTGATCCATATGAAGACCAGCCGTCTAACACCCAGCAAGACCGTTTCAATAGGCAATTCAACGAGAAAACCGTCAAATACATCGTCGATACTCTATGCCCGCAACTCACAGAGCTGCTTGGTTCGTGTCCATCAGTCAAAGTCAGCATCGATTCCAATGATGGGCAACTCATCCACATCGCGTACCCCGCTACCTTCCCTGAGGAATACCTTCGGCCTGAGATTCACCTTGAAATCGGACCGCTCGCCTCGTTCGCACCCAGCGAATCCCACACCATCAAACCCTTCGCCGCCCAAGAATTTCCAAACGTCTTCGACTCTCCAGACTGCCCCGTTGTGACGATTACGGCTGAACGGACTTTTTGGGAGAAAGCGACTATTCTGCATCAACAGACCTATCGCACCAACGCCATACCGGCGCGATACGCACGCCACTATTACGACATATACCAGCTCGCCAAGAGTCCGGTCAGAATATCGGCACTATCCGACCTGAAATTGCTCGCAGACGTGGTCGCCTTCAAGAGCCGATTCTACCGTTGTTCCTGGGCGCAATACGACAAAGCAAAACCGGGCTCTCTTAGACTTGTCCCGGACGATGCCCGGATGAAGGAGTTGAGGGCGGACTACAGAAAGATGGAAATCATGATCTTTGGTGAAGTCCCGTCATTCGACGAGATCATAAGAGCCCTGCACAAACTGGAAGACGAAATCAACAATATGTATATCGAATAGAAATGAAGGGAATATCGTAGCTATTAACAAACTTAATCCCTCTTCTCCTCCTCCGATCCTTCTTCTACTCCCACTCTCCGTCCTCTGCCCTCCGCCATCCGTCCCTTTGTGCCTCTGTGCCTTTTGTGCCTCTTTGTGGCTAACCTCTTCCACTCCGACACTCCCAGCAAGGAAAAGTGGAACATGGCCGAAATTGAAAGACAAGAGACGGTTCAGGATATCCTTCAGAACTTGCGCGAAATAGAATAAACTTTTATTTTGTTCTTGCGTAATATATTCCATTTCGTGATAGTACCGCCAGAGGGTACTAATGAATACAGAACTAAAGAGACTGAGCAAGAATCGGCTGGGCAAGCTGGAACAGCGGTTCCTGTCTTATACGCAGTTGAAACGCCTGACGACTGTGCGATACGGCGAACTGCGATTTATTCTTGATGTTACGGCCTTGCAGGAAAAGAAAATACTGTCCCGCCTGGCGCTGGCGGGCGTCATTGTTCGACTGAAGCGCGGGGTCTATATGTTTCCGCCGCGACTGCCGGTGGGCGGGATATGGAATCCAGGTGAATATCTCATTCTGCGCGAATTAATGAAGACCTGCGATGATGGCCGTTATCAACTTTGCGGTTGGCCGGTATTCAACCGTTACGGGTTCACCGAGCAGGTGCCCACGCGCGTCTATGCATACAACAATCGGCTATCCGGCAACAGAACTATTGGCGGACAGGAATTCACATTTATCAAGGTGACGAGCAAACGACTTGGCGGAACGGAAGCCATTCAGACGCCCGATGGGGTGAAAATGATAATGCCGACCAAGGCCCGGACGCTTATGGATGCGGTTTATGACTGGTCGCGTTTCAGCACACTGCCGGCGGCTTATACCTGGATTCGTCAAGCGGTTAAGGCTGATCAGAGGCTGGCGGACGAACTGGTGCAATCCGCCTGCCGCTATGGGAACCAGGGCACGATACGGCGGATCGGCTATGTGCTGGAGAGTCTCTCCCTGCAGGGAGCGTGGAAGAAGCGCATGCAAAGGACGTTGCGGAGATCAACTTCGCTGATTCCGTTGGTCCCGGGTCGGGCGGCACGGGGTATAGCCAATCGGGATTGGGTGGTGATTGTTAATGAATGACGCCCTCACGCTTTTTCAGGAGATGTCGGCATCGCCGGACTTGTTCCGCGAATGTATTGACTACACGTCCAGGCAGACCGGTTTCCGCAGGGAACTGGTCGAAAAGGATTTCTATTGTTCCGTGTTCTTGAACCACTTCTCATCTCAGTTTCCGCCGTCAGTGGTTTTTAAGGGCGGAACCTGTCTGAGCAAAGTGTACACTGATTTCTACCGCTTGAGCGAGGATTTGGATTTTACCATCCCTCTGCCGCTGGATGCGCGCCGCTCCGTACGGCGCAAGCAGATATATCCGCTCAAGACAGTCTGCGGGTCATTGACGAAGAAAATCCCGGGTATCCTCGCATTAGAACCGCTCAGCGGCGCCAATGTATCTACGCAGTACCTCGGAACATGGGGTTATCGGTCTGTCATTTCGGGTGGGGTAGAACGTGTCAAGGTGGAATTCGGTTTACGCGAGCCGGGTTTACTCCCTGCCGAAGACCGTAACGCGAACACCTTACTGCAAAACGCTGTCACTGGAGTAGATCTCGTGAACACGTTTCGGATCAAAGTCATGGCCATGCCCGAGATTTGGGCGGAAAAAGCACGTGCTGCGTTGACGCGGCTTGATCCGGCTATCAGGGACTTCTTTGATCTGGACTACGTAATCCAGCGTGAAAAACTCGATCCGCTTGAGCCGCAATTCCTTGAACTTGTAAGACGCAAGCTTGCCGTGCCCGGGAACGAGCCAATGGACATCTCCGATGCGAAGTGTCGTGAGTTGGAGAAGCAGGTAGAAGCTCAATTGAGGCCGGTATTGCGCGAAAATGATTTTCGACAATTCTTTCTTGAACGCGTATTCTCGATAGTTCGACAGATCGGAAATGCCATCAGGGAATGACACATGCCGACGCCTTCCGCCATTTCCCATCCCCTTGCCCGCCACAATGCGAAGCTTTGGGCTTGGCGCCTCCGCGATCTCTGCGCCTCTGCGTGAGATATCTTCTGTTTTCATTCATACCCTTGGCGCCGGTAGGTTGTAAAGTTAAATGCCGCATGTAGTGGTCCTGTTTCATATTACGCCG
>CAZBGF010000212.1:0-4054 GCA_964491255.1 uncultured Verrucomicrobiota bacterium | reverse complement strand
ACATTCAAGTTAGGCATTTAGACTGTAGGTCGGATTATTTTTTTGTCTTTCCTAATAGCCTTCAGCCTAATCAACCTATATATGAGATAGTTACTATAAATTTATTTCTCTTGCGCTTTCTTAATGCAAATTTTGGGATTATGGAGCCACAGGTTTTGTTACCGCTGCGATTCCACCCAGTTTCTTCAATCGTTCTTTGGCGAGTTTGGCCCAGGAAGTATTTTTGTATTTATTTTCCATAACGAGCCGTGTGTAAGTTTCCCTGGCTTCCTGTTTAGACCCAGTAAGTTCGTAAGCATTTCCTTTAAGCCACAGAGCCTCGGCAACGTACTGAGGATATGCTTCAAAGAGTACGATGATTTTCGTCAGATTCTGATCGGCAACGCTGATGTTTTCTTTCCAACCCGTTGTTTTGCCCGTTTTTTTAGCGTTTTTCGCCTGCTTCAGTTGACAGCGCGCAACACCAAGCATTGCTCCGAGTCTGGCTTCGCCTTTTTCCTGTTTCCATACTTCCTCAAACATTTTTTCGGCTTCGTCGTATTTCTTATTCTGCTCGAGGATTTTAGCTAACATGACTCGACCCTGTTTTCCCTGTTCATACCAGTCGTATTCCTTGAGTACTTTTTCGAAGAGCTCCTTCGCAGCATCAAACTTTTTTTCCCTATATTTGATATCAGCGATACCGAACCAGGCGGGGGCGAGAGCGCGCGGGTCATTGGCATAGTCATCTAAAATTTTACGATAAACAGCTTCCGCTTCCTGCAGTTTATTTACTTCAGCCAAGGCCTCGGCATATTCCGAAAGCATTATCGGCGAGAGCCGCACTTTCGGATTTACGGCTAAAGCCTTTTTAAATGACACCAGCGCATTTTCTTCTTCATTGTTTTTCATTAGATAACTGCCGAAACTGAATAACAGATTAGCCTTTACATCAGGTTCGTCTTCATGATTGGCTACGGCTTTATTGAAATAATCAACAGCCTCTTGCTCGGTCATCTGTTTGTAACGAACAAGATTGTAAATATCCTCCGCAATGCAGGGAGCTGTCTCCAGCACCTGTGCCGAACTGGAATATTCCGTGAGAAGATCAATATACGACTGTGCTGCCGTCAGGCGAGTGGCCCGATAAACAGCTCTTTGCTCTTCAGGAAGAACAGAGGGCAAACCCATACTATCAGCCTTTCCATCGTAAGATTTGGCCATCAACAGTTGGGCTTCCGGCGCCCGCAAACTTGCCGGATCAGACTTAAGGCATTTCTTGAAATATCCGACCGCTTCGTCGTAAAGTTCATCTTTCTTGGCAATCCAACCAAGCCAGAAATAACCGTCGGTGACAATGGGGTTATCCGGATAAGTTTGAATAAGAATTTTTATCATTTCAACCATTTGAGGAAAATCTTCCTGCTGGAAACAAATCACAGCAGCCTGGTATAGAGCAATAGGCGCAATATAATGGTCAGGATATTTTTTTGGGATTTCCTGAAGAACGGTTTTTGCCTTGTCGGATTGATTCGTCGCATTCAAGGCAACGCCCAGCTGATACATAGCTTCCGGGCGCAACACGCTTTCCTTGAAGCGATCAGGAAATATTTCAAGATGCTTAATAGCCTCGGCTGATCTTTTCATCTCGTTAAGCATCCATCCTTTTTGATAAAACACCTCGTCAACCGACTTAAAGTCGGCGGTGCCTTTTGGGAAACGGTCAATCACCTCGGTTATCGTAACTAAGCCCTCGTCCAATTTACCCAGCGTCGCCAGGCACATGGCTTTGTAGTAAAGAATATTCGCAACATATTTGCCTTTTGGATATTTTTCAAGATAGTTTGCAGCGGATTTAATCAAATTCTCACATTGCTTCTCCATATATTCCGTCGCGCATTTCAAATACAATGAATCTTCGGCATGCTTTCCGCCAGGGTATTCTTCTACACTTTTACTGAAATGCTGTAACGCGCCGGGAACATCACCCTGGTTCATGAACAATTGGCCAATGGACAGGCTGACAGTGTCAACCATTGGGTTGTCCGACCCAAACATTTCCTGAAACCCTTCAAATTCGCGTACAGCCGCATCCATATCTTCCTCTTCCAGATAAGAAGTGATGATGAGATAATAAGCTTGTTGTTTCTGCTTATCCGTTGTGAAATTCAGCAGGTGCCGACATATTATTCTAGCGTCATCATAGCGTTTGAGGCGATAAAAGGCATCGGCTATTTTCAAATAACTTGAAATCATCAGATTTGCCCCATCGCTTACCGCTCTTTTCTGAGCGCGTAATTTATCAATAGCGGTTTTAGTCGTGGTCGTATCCTTTTTTGCGCCATATTCCCTGGCAAGCTGATTCTGGAGTTGATCTAAAATAGCTTGAAGATTCTGAAGCACCTCTGCTTTTGCCCGCACTTGCTGATAATAACGAATGGCTTCCAGGTACTGAGAAGCGTTAAACCATGTCTGGGCAAGGGAAAACGCACTGTCATTTGCCAGTGCAAGGTTACTGCCTTTGCCTTTTGCAAGTTTGTTGAAAATATCCCTGGACTTGTTCATGAACTCTTTCTCTCCGGTTTTATCACCGGCTTTGGCCATTTTCAGACCTTGGTCGCTGTACACACTGGCCAGGAGATACATGGCGTCTCTGAAACTTGGATTATGCGGATACTGATTAATAATCGTTTTTAAATCAGCCTCCGCATTTTTCATCTGTCCGTCGAGATGATAAGCATAAGCGCGACTGTAAAAAGACTGTGGGATATTCTGGTTTTTTGGATATTTTTTTTGGAATTTGGTGTGCAGTTTCAATGCCTTAGTCACATTCTTTTTCCGGGTCTTACTGCCCTCGGCCATCGTGCCTGCCAGCCGGGCATAGCATTCAGCGAGCAGAAACATCGCCTGCTTTCTGATTGCTTCACTTGGCGCCCGTTTTCCAGACAGAGAATCAAACAAAGGAATTGCTTTGTCATATTGACCAGTCAGATAATAACACCACGCCAGATCAAACTTGATTGAAAGCAAATTCTCATATGTTGCGCCGATTTTAACGATTTTTTCAAAATGCTTGACTGCTTCCGTGTATTTGCCGGCGTTCAAGGACTCCTCGCCCATTTGTGCCAGCTCATCGAGAGTTGCTGCTCGAACTGTCATACCGGTAAGACATAACGCAACCACAGCAACGGAAATGATTCGCGACAGCATTGTATACATAATTCCTCCTTAATAACTTATGTTAGACTTCTGCAAAATTACAAAAAAACGTCTAAAACGCTATCCGCGGCTCGGCACCCCGTACGTACGGGGTGCCCTACCTTATGTAATATTCAGGCGTTCAACAGGTAGGGCGAATCGCCCCGATGAGCCATCGATCTTTTTATTCCTTTTCGTAATGTATTTTGCAGTCGTAGCAGTCAGAGTCCAGTGGTCATAACCATAAACAATTGCGTATAAGTATGTTGCATGTTTTGATTCTGAATCCTGGCTCCTGTATTCTGTTCTGCGAAATTTCGTTATTTCTCAGAATTCTAACTTGCGTAATCAGCTTTCAGCCATCAGCCTTCAGCCGCTCAGCAGACGTGAGCTCTGAACCTTTGAATACTGAACCCATGAACAGTTGCATATATATGTACACATATTACAGAAAACAAGCGAGGTTTTTTTTTATTTTTTATTTGACAGTTGGCCAATCAATTCACTATAGTTTAAATAATTTTTCGGTTTGATTGATCCATTTCTCGTGTATAAATTTTAGAATATTGATCATTACATGCCGTGCGGCAAAGATTCATCGCGAGAATCATTAGTGAGAAAAGGCTCCCTTGACCGGGGTATTCAAAGCAGTAGATGGATTGTTATGCGAACTCATCAAAGTGTCTGTTTTATTATTATTCATACCTTCATGTTGTCGTGCCTGTTGATGGGTTCGTCGGCTTTGGCTGAAGATCAGATCGTCACCAAAAGAGGTGTCATACGGGGCCGAGTCTTGTCAGCTGATAAAAGCAGTATTACGATTGAAATCCCTGGCCGCGGTAAAATGACTTATCCACGGTCAATTGTTGAGCGTGTA
>CAZBGF010000211.1:0-4064 GCA_964491255.1 uncultured Verrucomicrobiota bacterium | reverse complement strand
ATATTCCAGGAAGATCTATCGGCGATCCGCTTCTATCTAAAAGTACACACTTTTCGTGTTCAGTAAAAAAAATATTTTGACCTTGACGTCTCCACTTTGTTCAACTATGCTTATCTATGTAATGTTCCGGTATGATTGTCCATGCCATTGGTTTTTTGAGAAAACGAAATGACCAAAAAAAATAAAACAGAGCAGGAATTGATGAGCGAACTCTATTGCTTGCGGCAACGAGTCGAGGAATTGGAGAAATCGCTTGGAGATCAAAAAGGCCCGGAGAAGTTGCTTTCTATTCAGCGCGAGGTTGCTGTGGCACTGAACAATGTGACTGAACTTGAGGATGGGTTGAAATTATGTATTGATGCGGCTATTTCCGTGTCAGAGATGGATTGCGGCGGGGTATATCTTTTCGACGAAGTGTCAGGGAAACTGGAATTGGCGTTTACCATGGGACTGTCATCGGATTTTATCACTTATGCGTCAAGCTACGACAAACATTCCGAAAATTTTCGGATAGTCAATGAGGGACGACCGATATACAAGCAGCACAAGAACTTGAGCATGCCTCTGAGTAAGAATGAATTGAGGGAAGGCTTGCTTGCTACGGCTGTTGTGCCCATACGCTATTCCGGCCGGATAATTGGTTGTTTCAATCTTGCGTCTCATGAATGTGAAAATCTCGGGTTTTTCTCCCGCCTTGCAATTGAAGTGATAGCTGCTCAGATCGGTGGTGCGATCCTCCGGTTACGAATTCAGGAAACTCTGAGAATAAAAGATAATGCCGTTGAATCCTCAATAAGCCCCTTTGTCATTGCAGACCTGGAAGGAAAGCTTAATGATGTCAACTCCTCTTTCCTCAAGGCTTGGGGATATGATGAAAAGAAAGAGATCTTGGGACGGCATGTTCGTGATTTTTGGGAGAAGCCGGAAACAATCGATGATACAATTCGGCATATAGAGCAGAATGACTACTGGTTTGGGGAATTGATTGCCAAAAGAAAAGATGGTTCACCTTTTGTCGTACAGGTCTCTACAAGTATTATCAAAGACAAGCTGGACAAATCCGTAGGGATGATGGCTTCATTTGTTGATATTACGAAGCGCGTGAAGGCTGAGCAGGATCTGCGATCAGAAAGAGACAGGTACGAATCTCTCATGGAAGGTTTGGCTGCCACAGGGATAGGTGTAGATATTGTCAGTGTCAACTACCATGTCTTATGGCAAAACCGTGCTCTTAGTGAAAAATTTGGCGACATGACGGGCAAACTCTGTTACGAGAGCTATATGAATCTTACCAAGCCATGTAATTTTTGCCCCATGCGCAAGGCAATAACAAGAAATCGTGTGGAAAAAGTCGAGCGTCTTGCCGCTGATGGAAGGAACTATGAACTCTTTTCGGCGCCGCTTCCCAATCCAGATGGTACTGTTGACAAGGTAATTGAGGTGATTTTGGACATTACGGACATGAAACGTGCTGATAAAGATCTCAAGAAAGCTAACAGGAAAACCAGCAATGCTCTCAATAGAATAAAGCGTACCCAGGAGCAGGTGGTCAAGCATGAGCGTCTTGCCGCACTGGGGCAAATGGCCAGAGGCATTGCTCACGATTTCAACAATGCCTTGGTGCCTATCGTAGGATACACTGATCTGTTGCTGAGCAATCCAAAAAATTTTGATAATAAAAAGGATGCGATAGGTATGTTGGAAGAAATCCGTACTGCGGCAAAGGACGCGGCTATGGCTGTCAGTCGTATGCGTGAATTCTATCGGCCATCTGAAGGATTTGAAAAAATTAAAGGAGATTTGAACAATGTCATCAAGATGGTAGTGGACCACACACAGCCAAGGTGGCGAGAGGAAATGGCGGTAGAGGGTGCTTTTATTAAAACCAAGATGGAACTTGAAGATATTCCTCCTGTTGCTGCTGATGAATCTCAGTTACGCGAAGCGCTTACTAATCTGATCTTAAACGCAGTAGATGCCATGCCTGAAGGAGGAACGATAACTATTCGTTCGTACAAGCGTTGTGGCCAGGCATTTTTGGAAGTTTGTGATACAGGAGAGGGAATGACAGAAGAAGTGCGGCGGAAATGTTTAGAGCCGTTTTTCACGACCAAGAAAAAATATGGTACAGGAATGGGTTTGTCAATGGTGTATGGCATAGTCCAACGCCACGATGGCACACTCGATATCAGATCTACCCCCGGAAAAGGGACGACGATTGTTGTGGGCTTGCCATTTTCAACATGTGTTGGTCAAGAAAAAGAACCGTCTCAGATTCAGCGAAAACATGTTAAGCCGATCCGAATCCTTTTTGTTGACGATGACGATGCGAATCGCATAGTTGTTACGAAATGCCTGGATACAGACAAGCATACAGTAGAAACAGCGGAAAGCGGGAAAGAAGGTTTGAAAAAATTCAAGGAAGGCAAATTTGATTTGGTCATAGTTGATCGTGCTATGCCTGATATGAGCGGAGATCAGCTTGCCTCTGAAATTAAGGAGATGGCTCCGGAGACTCCTGTTATCATGTTAACTGGTTTTGGCGAGATAATGGCAGACAAGGGTGAATTGCCGTTTGGGGTGGACAAAATTGTGTCGAAACCGGTATCGCTGAGCAAGTTGTGTGAAGCTGTTGCTGTAGTTGTAAACAGGCAAAGTTGAGTTAGTGTAGTCGATACTGAAAAAGTACTAACCACGAAGTCACGAAGGACACAAAGAGATTTTTTATTAAGGTAAACAAGAAAATGTTCTTATAGGAGCATGAATTTAAGTGTGCAAAAAAAAAGTTCTAAATTGCAAGATTTCGCCCTTGTTTAAAGCATAATCTTGCAATTTTACACCCCTATATTTTCCTGTGTCGTATTATTAACTCCCCTCCTTTGCGCTCTTTGCGCCTTTTCGTGAGCTTTCTCAGCATCAACTAGTTTAGTCGACGCTGAAAAAGTATTTAAACTCAAAAAAACATATAACTACTCAGGCACAAAGTGACAAAGGCTGGGGCTATTGAGGCGGGGACGCCGGGTGTTTAAAATCGGGGTTTTTCAGGGCTGACTAGTTTATTCTACTACCTGCAATATAACGGGCTAAAAGGAATTCACCATCTTTTTCGCGCAATATTCGGGTTAGCCCGGACATCTTGACATACCACGGGCACATTAGTAACAATATATTTGACAAGGCTAAAAAAGTCGCTTAATGTTATCGCCAAATTGATTAGTAACTACAGTTTATTTTGATAACGTAATGGCTTACTGGTTATGCCTTGCAAGGGAGTAATTGTTCATGAAAGAAAACCGGCATACGCAAATTCTGATCCTCGAAGAACCTGGATTGCCGATCGGTAATGGCGGAATTACTACATCGGCAATCGCCAGAGCCGCGGCTGTCGCGGGGCTGACACGGAAAACCATTACTTCAAAAGAGCTGAAAGACAATGCCGCGTCAATTTCCCCTGGAACTGTTCTTGCTTTTGGCTATGGCGAGAATTTTCCCGATGGTTTTGTTGATACACTGGTTGCCCTGCAGGCGAAAAAGGTTCACCTTGTTCTGTTTGGCGCGTATCCACTGCTCCGGCCATTTGAGAAAATCAAAAATACTCACTGGCGTGAGGTTAAACAACAGCTGCAATCATTCGCTTTCGGCTCTCATCCAAATTTTTTTCTGGAACGCCTGCATCTACTGGATATGGGCACTGACCTGCGCGGTTCCAACCGTGTGTTCGCAATGGCCGATCATATACGTTTGACAGCATCAGGACAATCCGTTCTGGCCGGTATTCCTCATACTGTCAATCGCACCGGATTTGGCGACGAGATTTTCCCGGGTCATCCTAAAGACCGCCGTGTCGCACTGGTAACCGCTGAAGGGCCGGAACGGTTTCCACACTCACCGGTTATTGCCGCGGTATTAGAGCATGGATGTGAAGAATTTACAGGCGCCAGGATCGTCTGGATGAGTTGTACTCTTGATGGATCGCCTGCTGACGGCTGGGTTCTCTCCGATCATTTCAACGCCGGTTTACTGATCTGTGCATATTCCGGAATTCCCAATATCAATCCCGCTGA
>CAZBGF010000210.1:0-4072 GCA_964491255.1 uncultured Verrucomicrobiota bacterium | reverse complement strand
TCTCGAAGCATTCGAAATTCTGACTCTTGAGTGATTGCCATATAATCAAGCGAGAAAATGATTTATGATTCATGTAACTGTATCCCAAATTGCGTTTTACAATAACATGGGGTTTGTGGTTCTTCTTCGCGGAATGACGGATAAACGCACTCTGCCCATTTTTATTGGCGCGGCTGAAGCGCAATCTATTGCGCTCTTCCTGGAACACGTGAAGGCACCAAGACCTTTAACTCACGATCTGTTCAAAAATGTGATGGATAATCTGGAATGCCGCATGAAACGAGTGGAAGTCTGCGACTTGAACAACAATACCTTTTACGCCAAACTGTACTTGGAATACAACGGCATGGAATCAGATATTGACGCCCGCCCAAGTGATGCGATTGCCATGGCTCTGAGATTTTCAGCGCCGATCTATGTAGAGGATAAAGTGATGGATACAGCCGGTGTTATTATCAATGAATCAAGCACAGAGGGAAAACAAGAATCCAAACAACAGAAAAAAAAGCAGTTATCACCGGTTGAATCGCTGAAGCAACAAATCAAAAAGGCGATTAAAGACGAACGTTACGAGGATGCCGCCAGACTCAGGGATGAATTAAAAACATTTACACAGTCCAATTAACCTGATTAATTCATGAAAACTACGTTTTTATTCATAATCACCCCGAAGCGCCTGATAACAGGCCGAAGTCGAAGCCCAACGGGTGAATTGTTCATGCTTTGCGTGAATAATCCAGGTTAACACGTGGTCAGCAAGTATCTTTAAGGTTTTTCGTCAGAACGAACATCTTAAATTCATCCGTAACGACGATATCGTCTTCTTTAAAACCTTGCTTAAGACAAAGCTTTAATGCCTGACGCATGCGATCCGTACCTCGAAAAATAACGGTCTTATAGTTATGCTTACAACAGAATTCAAGAGCTTTACTGACGAGTTTATCGCCGTAACCTTTCCCTCGGAAATCCTTACTGACAAATACGCGCCTCAGAAGTGCAGTGCCCGGAGCATCTTCCTTTATAGCTACTGTCCCGATGATGCTGTTGTCTTTTTCAGCGACTAAAAAAATATCCTTTGCGCCACTATAATAATGAACGGGATCATCAAGATCATAAAGCGAGTATGCTTTAAATTCAGAGGAAAACTCTTTCTGCATAATATCCTTAACAAGTGTTCTCACCGGCTTGGTATCATCAGAATTAATTTTTCGTATCATAATCATTTTGTTTAAAATTCCTTTCAAATGCAGGCTGTGCCCGCAACCCAAATTCGCAATCCAAAGAATTTGCCCGCGAAATACGCAAAATTACGCGAAATGATAACTGTTAATATTTTCCACAATTTTCCCGCTGTTGAGAGCGGGAAAATTGCGGAAAAGTTCAATTGCTTCATATAAAAATTATTCGCTTTAGCGCCTTTTCGCGTGTTTCGCGGGCGATTTCCTGCTTCTTTTCATTCTTCAGTGTTAAGATTTTCCATCTTACCATCCTCTTCTTCGTTTGCACCAATTGATATTTCTTTGTTTGGCCAGGCTTTTTTGAGCAGTTCTTTTGTTTCGCCCACGCTGCCGCTGCGGCGCTCTGTTTCCTCATGGACTTCAGTCGGGGTATCAAGCACATACGGTGTAATCATTACGAGCAGTTCCTGCCGTTTCTTGCCAGAGTAGTCGGAACGGAATAAGCGGCCAAGAAACGGGATATCGCCAAGAAAAGGAATCTTGGAATTGGTTAAGTTCTTATCGGAAGTCATCAAGCCGCCTACTACAATGGTGCTGCCGTCGTTAACAGAGAGGGAAGCTGAGAATTCCCGCGTGGTAATAACCGGAACGTTATTGCCGTCAATCACTTCATAACCACCCACATTATCAATATTCTGCTCGATATCCATGACAACAAAACCTTTTTTATTAATATGCGGGGTTACCTTCAGCTCAATGCCGATATCCGTGTATTCATAAGCGGACTGCTGGGTTCCGCCTGAGGTAATACTTGTTGAGGTAACGATCGGGCGTTTTTCGCCTACCATTATTCTCGCTTCAGTATTATCCGTAGTCAGAATAATCGGCGTGGACAGGAGCCGGGCTTCCGTGTTTTCAGCCAGCATGTTAATCACCGCGTCAATGTTGTAATCAAAAAATGTAAAGTAATATGTCAAACCGGAACCTGTCGCGGCTTTGCTGTCACCAACCGCATTGAGCGTTGATGCGTTTTTGAGGCCACCTGCTGTTCCTTCCTTGCTGGTGCCGGCAAACGACATAAATGGCCTTCGATCGCCGTTTTGTTTTTCGTTATAGGCAACCATAGATCGCTGAAGCCAGTCAATTCCACTCTGAATTTCATCGCTGAGTGCGACTTCAACAATCACCACTTCAACCAAGACCTGAGACAACATGATATCAAGCTTTGAAATTACATTTTCAATAACTCTCATATCCGATTTGCTGGCCATAATCAGCAGGGCGTTGATCCGCGTATCAGCAATGATTTTGACATCCGATGAGATGCGTCCGGAAATCTGAAATTCCTCAGAGGATATCTTTGAAGCGGCGCGGGCTGTCGGCGCTTGCGGAACAGGAGACGGAGTGCTTGAGGAAGCAGAACTGATCAAACTATTTAAAACAGATACGACATCTTTGGCAGTAGCATACTGGAGTCTGAACACTTTGATGTTTACATCCGGCTCCACCTGTTGATCGAGCGCCTTAATCATGTTTTCAAGAAACTGGAATTGATCAGGACGTGTAATTATAATCAAAGAGTTGGTTCTGTCGTCAGATACGATTTTGACTTTGGCCTGAATGAGTCCACGTTCTGTAGGCTCTGAAACACTGATAATAGAGGAAGTTATTTTTCGCGACGCCGGTGTTGACCGTCCGATTTGGCGAGAAGTCATGGACTTGGTCGGCATGCGGGCACTGGCCAACTGCTGTCGGATAAATCCGGTTTTTTTATCCCTGACCTGCGAATCCGCTATAATCGCTTCGATTTTACTCTGGATTTCCGAGGCTTTGGCATAAGAAATGTGAAAGATACGCAATTCTTCCTTGCTTGCCATTGGCTGGTCAAGATACTTCAGAATTTCGAGAATCCGTTTAATATTAAGAGCAGAATCCGTGATCAGCATGCAGTTAACTTGTTCCAGAGGCATGATTTTACCGTAGCCGTGAAGCAGGCTTTGAATCGTACTCTGAGCTTCTGTAATATTAATATGCTTTAATTCCACAATCTGGCTGACCAGGTGATCAGTGTCTTCGACGTCCTTCCGAAGCTCTCCAGTATCTATAGCCATTCCATCCTGGCGTGCCGATCCAATGGGAACGACCTTAAGGAACGTATCACCCATTGGTATAAGGGCAATTCCATTCATAGCTAAAACGCTTTCAATGGCCAGCAGGGCCTCACGTTTTGGCAGGGGTTTGGGACATTTCAAAGTAATTTGCACGGCCGGAACATTGGGTGCTTTCATTAATGCCAGACCAGTCATATCGCTGTATAATTTCAAAATCTCGGTCAAAGCCATATCTTCGAACTTGATCCGGATCATTTTTTCTGCTGATTCTGAATCTGACGTTAGCTTTCGAAAGCCAGCTGGTATTGGCAATAGTTGCTGCTGCTCCTGAGCATCCTCGTCCAATTTTCCCTTCACCTCGATATCCCGGTCTCTCAGGGTGGTTAAATCCGATTTCGTTAAAATATTGGTACCCCATTTTCTCATAAAGGGAGCATTTGTTTTGCTTGAAACAGGGAGAGGAAATCCAATTTTTTTCATAATGGAAGCGGGCGGCTTCTGTAGAACAGGTTTAACCGGTTCTTTCTGAATAATTTCATTTGTTTCCTGCGCTGGTCCCCACCAGCACGGAACAATCCATATGATTCCAATGCACAGCAATAAACGATACCTATTCATTCGAGTTTTATCATCTTTTTTCATAAGTTTTACCGATATCCCCGTAAAACCATTCCATACTTTAATAATTAGACCCTGTCCGAAAAGCCTTTCAACCGCGGATTACGCGGATTTTCGCGGATAAAGATCAAAAATTTCTCAAATAATTGATAGTAAAATGAAAAA
>CAZBGF010000209.1:2613-4106 GCA_964491255.1 uncultured Verrucomicrobiota bacterium | reverse complement strand
TCACTGATTAAACGAGCCTTTCCATCAATGAGCTGTAGAGCTCCTTCAGGGCAATCAGGAATACAAAGACCGCAACCCGTACATTTTTCTTCATCAATTTTTATTATTTTTCTTTTCATTCTACCTTCCAGTTGCCTTTACTAAATCATAAATAGTTATATTTTTGGCTCGTCCGCAGAATGTGTGGGTCACACGAACGAGGAATTAACCACAGATTTCACTGATTACACTGCCTGCCCGCCTGCCCGAGGAACCGCCCTGCGGCCAGGGAGCGTCGGCCAGGGATAATTGGAAAGAGTCTACTCTTATAATGAGTTCTTTTTCCTGGTACGAGATATTTCCATGCCTGAATTCAATGAAATCGATGTACATATTCATAGCAATCCGTGCAATCAGTAATACTATCCATCATTTTCTTGCTTTTTATGCAAGAAATTGTTTTGGGTACACTCATAACATATTGGTAAAGCCATAGATATATGCAAAATTTTACACGGACGAACTTTTTCTCATTATCAGTGAAATCAGTGTAATCTGTGGTTTTCTTCTCTTTTGGTTGCGGCTTTGCTGCTCCAGATAATCCGTGGTTTAAAATGTTTTGGTATTACCCATAGATTATTCAGAAGACCCATGTTTTTAAATTCTCGTATTACTTGAAAATAAACCCTGTCTCAATGGACCAGAATAAAAGATCCAATTCCTCAAGAGGAATTTTTATTCTTTGCGAAAACGCTCTCATTTTATCCTCAATGTTAAAATATGTCTTTTCAGTAATTGAAAGAGGAATTTTCTTTATAACTCCGTATTTCTTCAGGCTCCTTAAAATATGCACGTCAAGTATAGCAAAATCTTTGCCAAGACCAATATTACGCAAGAAATGGCTTGCTTCTTTGTATCCCAAACCTTTTACATTTTTCACAAACCATTCTCTCGTTTTAAATATATCATCTATATTAAGTTTGCTTTTTATATCAAAATTACGACCGGCTCTAAAAAGTTGCCGCGCTGTAATAATATAAGCGGCTTTATTGTTTGGGAATCTAACTCCTTTAAGATGGGTCTTTACAACACGTTTTGGACCTTTCAGGAGCAATTGTTTCCTTTTTAAGTCCTTAACCACCTTATCACAACAAACCGCTTTCGACTGAGTAGTTAGTAAACAGAAACATAACTCAGCGAATATATCTTCGTCTTTGCCTTTATATAAATCTCTGAATTCTTTAAGCCTCTTTTTTATATGCTTTTTCTTTACCTTATATTCCGACAGTAATTTCTTCATAGCTTCCTATTAATAAAACGTAGCTACTCAGGTATTCAGAATTCAGCCTGCCCGCCTGCCCGTGGGACCGCCCTGCGGCCAGGGAGCCGACGCTCGTGTCGGCCAGGGAATGCAGAATAAATTGGATATAATCTGCTTGAGCTTAAACGGTTTCCGCCACGGGCGAATGCTACTCTGCGAAGTAAGCTTCGCTACGAAGCACGAGTATGCCTGT
>CAZBGF010000209.1:0-2513 GCA_964491255.1 uncultured Verrucomicrobiota bacterium | reverse complement strand
CGGGCGAATGCTACTCTGCGAAGTAAGCTTCGCTACGAAGCACGAGTATGCCTGTGGTATGAAATATTCTGACTACTGGCTTCTGAATTCTGACTCCTGAGTTACAATAAAACTTCTGCTAATCGAATATAAGAAACATTTCTTTAGGCAGGTAAATAGGTGCCCAATGCGGCGATTCAAGTGATCCGCTTAGACGAAACTCAAATGTCTTGCTGACAGGAAATGTAACAAACTCTATTACGACACCAATGATTGAATAACGCCGTAACAAAACGAATTGCACATCAAAATTCAAGTCGCCGTCAAAGGAATAGTCTCCTTTCCCCTTCAAACTCATGAGATCGCCTTCAATGATAATGTCATCGGAATAAATTTTTTCGTCTCGGATGACCAGAGATGCTTTCGCGTCTGTCCGACGCATTACAAGACTCATACCCGGGACAAATGTTATTAAAACATCGGACAATCCATTAAACAATGGGAACCGGAAAAAACGGGAATCGCCAATCTTTATATTCCCCTCACCCTTTACGCTCTTTCTACTGTTATCGCCAACCTCGCCTTGAAGACAAACATCTGCCGATAACCTGCCCTTATATACGTCTGAACTTTGACCTTTTATCGCGCAAATCAATAATCCAAAATCAACATCATCAGCTTTTGCCTGAACTTTATATTGCCTGTTTGTCTTTCCCTGCAGAGGATAAATAGATACGGAACCATCAATTGTTCCCCCGTATACTGTCCCATGAATATTGGTGATTGCTATGTTATCACCTTTTGCCAGAACATTCAACGAGCATTGATCTGATACAAATTTTTTCCATCCAAGTTGTTCAGCTTGAATATCCACGTCTATATCATTCTTTTTCTCATCAATATAGCCAGCGGTTCCCGACGCGGTGATGCTGACCGGGCCTCCAAACCTGAAACGGTCTGTTACACGCTTCATAAAAGGACCGATTATTTGAGCAACAGCGCGCGGATCGGCTGTGGACTGCACATCGAAATCAACCGTTTTCGATAAAAAATTCATGCTCATCCAGCCCTGAACAACCCCTTCATCCCGCACGACACGGCATGGGGCAAGCTTCATGCTCGCGTTGGTTTCTGAAAAATCGAATGAAATATCCGTCTTAATCAGGACATTCGAAACGCCACGGTAAAAGCAATGCTCAACCTGCGCTTGCCCTTCGATTTGAAAACGAGGATGGTCATTAATCGTCCCTTTAAAATCTCCAGTGCAGTCAGGCGGACCGGAAGCAAATTCAAAACGGGCAAGGCTGCGAGAAACATTTTGTAAATGATGCTTTTTAAGAGGAACGAGAAAAACATGAGGATTAAAACCGCATGAAAGATGCCCTTCATACTCGCGTGTGCGCCAATGATAATCAGCAGAAAAGTTCAATGGGCCCTGCAATGAATCACGGCCGATAATTCCGTCAAACTGTTCGATACTAAGCGTTTCGTCATTGAACTTAAACCGGCAGAAAGCCTTTTCAACCCAAGCCCCTTCTATCAAACAATTCTTTATATCAATCGTCCCCCTCCCTGTTTTCCCGTTGATTTCAATGCCGGTATTCCATATACCAACACACGATTGTTTTATCCGTAGATTTTTCGCTTTGATTCTCATCTGAATATCCAGATTCCGGATTTCCATGGGATCAATGAAAAAGCTGACATCCACATTTACACCTTTGTTTAATTGGATACTGTTGAACCAATGAAGGCATTTCCGGATAGACTTCTGAACACCGACTTGTCCCAAAACATCACCCGTTCCAGGTCTGTCCGCGACATCAACTTCCGTTCCACGGTCAGCCGGTAGCGCCCATGTGCCATGCCCGGTCACATTAATTCCGAAAAAATCCATTGTAAGCTCAACCACTTGAATGAACCCCTTCTTCTCGAGATTCAAAACAGCATAAATATTTTCAAAAATCAGCATGTTGGAGCATTGAGCAGTCTGACGGGACGCGGACTCACCCGGACCGGGAATCAAAAAACAAATTGCACCATTTTTCACGATGACCTTTACAACACCGTTTTCTTTCTTCAACCAGCGTTCAGGGCACAATCGGAAAATCACCTTTTCAGCTTCAAACAAAGGACGTCCTATCTCTTTCGTCCGATAACACCGAACACCGGTAGCGACGAATCCCTCAAAAACATCCAGCTTAATTTTATCCAGAGTCAACACGATCCCACTGATCTGCACGCGCTTTAGGATATTTTCCGTTATCGCGTCTGGAAGCCCATGAATGCTGAAATAGAGCACTGAAAAAAGGATTACGAACAGAATAATCAGCAATACATATTTAATGATATGGAATAAGATCCTCATTTTTTCAGAATGGTAAACAAAAGAAAACACAAATGCCACTAAGTCCGGCAGTTACCGAAGCCAACGTGGCAAACTTAACTGGTGAACAATGACGAATCTTGTACGAAAACCCGTTGAATTAGGTCCACCCGATAAGAATCGGGGGGCAACTTTATCCGCTTCCGTC
>CAZBGF010000208.1:0-4106 GCA_964491255.1 uncultured Verrucomicrobiota bacterium | reverse complement strand
ATACCCATGACAGCTTACCGGTATAATGTTGTGGGCGATATGGTGACCTGTTCCGTTGTAGAGGGGGAAACCGTTGAGCTTCCAAAGGCTATTGCGGATTATGTCAGTAACGTAACGGATCGTACATGGCCCGAAACTTATTGGGCGCCTCGTGATATGTCGTCGTTTGACTATATGTCAAGGGTAGGGCCGAATCATGATGCCAATTCATTCGGCCTGATTGGCGCGGATATGATTACCTTGAACGCAATGTTGAGAATTCCTGTGGATATGCACAATATTCCGGAAAATCAAATCTTCCGACCCACTATATGGGACAGGTTTGGCGGCGATGATTTCAGGGTTTGCGAGAAATTGGGCGCTGTTTATCAATAAAAAAATCAAATTCACTCGCGGATGCTCATAGGAGAAGATGCGCTGCTTCCCGCTTCCCTTCCTTCAAAATCCTTTTCGAGTTTCCCGGCCAGTTTCGCTGCCTTTTCCATATCACCTTGTTCTGCACTCTCAATGAGAGTGTAAAGAGCTTACAGACCCCGTCAAAGTCAAGAGCAATAGCAGTTTTATGCCGGACAGAATCTTTAATATCTTTAGACAACTGATCAACTAATTCCATATTTAACTCTGTCATTAAAATTTCCCTTTCACTCCATACAAGAAGTCACTAACTGCTTTCATGCCTTCACGCATGAGCGAATAATTCACAACTACAGTATCAATGTTGTCAGGAATAATGAGTTTGTAGGGATTATCAGTGACCAGTACTATTGGTTTTCCAAATCGGTTCAAATCGCCTATAAACGGTTTCATATCTTTTTTCTGGCTGAAGGATGCTGTTACGACCAGTACATCCACCTGAGGCGCAATGTTTTCTATGACTTCGGTTGCTCGTTCAGTTGTATCAAGTTGATAATCTGTATAACTCACATTATGTGAATGATGCAGCATGAATTCCCAGAACATTCCAGGGTGTGTCCAGGAATCATTCCACCAGAGATGATTCGGCAAGACGCGGTCAATGATTAAAATATTTTGTTCTGCTTTCAAAGGAAGTATTTTGTTGTTATCGCGAAGAAGATGAATAACCTTAGCAGCTGCCTCGGCACTGGGTTGGTGGAAATCGTCCTGATAGAGATGCTCATCAAGACCGTCCGTTTTTACAATTCCGCCGTTTTCGAACAGGCCGTAGTCCCATTTCAGAGACCAGATTCGTCTAAGGGAAGCGGCAACGCGGTCTTCGGAAAGCCTTTTTGTCTTTATTGATTCAACAAGTGCGTCAAAGACTTCATATCTAAGCTTGTTTTCATCTTTCAGCAGCACAATATCCACACCTGCCTCAATGGCTCGCACTACAGCCTCGGCTAATGTGTACCGAGCCATAAGCCCACCCATAGTCATTGAGTCGGTAGTGATAACTCCATCAAAACCGATTTCTTCCCGTAGGATGCCGGTTAGTGTTGGTTTAGAGACAGTGGCAATTTCCCTTTCACTGTCCAGGCAAGGATAAATGGAATGTGCCGACATGATTGCAGGCACGATTTGTTCCTGGCACAGTGTTGTATATGGGAATAAATGGATGCGGTCCATGGTTTGGCGGTCAAGGTTGATTGTGGATATGCCATAGTGGGCGTTATCTGCCGCTGCACCACGGCCGGGATAATGTTTCAAGGTGCCGATCATGTTCGCCGCTTTCAGTCCAGACAACACTGCACGAGCACAGTTGGTAACAGTGTTTGGGTCCGAACCAAATGATCGGGTGTTGATTTCCGGATTGTCGGGATTGGTGTTTACATCCACCAGAGGACTATGCAGCCAGTCTAAACCAATTGCCTTGAGTTGTTTGCCGACTGCGGACCAGACTTGGCTCAGTAGATGAGTATCTTCTATGCGGCTCATTCCCATGGGCTCTGGAAGACTGATCAATCCGGGCGGCATGTAGTTTCCATTTGCTCCACTTTCGTAATCAGTGACGAAATGGAGAGGTATTCCGTGTTTTCGTTCCATAGCCTTTTGTCGCAAGTCGTTCAGAATAGAGGCGTACTCGGAAGCCTTCATATGCGGAGCTCGCATTTCATCGTCCCACATTTTTTCCTGAAGCATCAGTGGTCGTGTAACATTTTTGATAGCTGGGGAGTCTTTCGGCAGGTAACGAATGAATTTACGAAAAAAGGGGGATGTGCGTAACCCGCCTATGTTGTATTTAACAACGAAATCCTCTGTTTGTGGGTCAATAAATGCTCCTGTTAACCCAAACACGAGCAGTTGTCCGGCCTTTTCTTCCGGCGAGATCGCTCCCAGAAGACGGTCAATCGTTTTTTCTTTTTTATTCATAACAAACTCTTTATTGTGTTTTTTTATTTTACAACTATTGATTTATAACGTGGCAAATAAGCCGCTGGGGTTGCGCTCCAAAGGAACGCGGTTAATCCCATTCGTGCTTCATTTGCATATTCTGCACTCAATGGTTAAGGCTCCAAGATTCTGACAGTAGTTGTTGTGATCCTTGACGTCTTCTCGTTTCCCTGAGAAGATTGTTCCTGCTTTTCCTCGAAAACGAGTACGAGGCAATCACCACAGCGCTCGTAACGTTGTTTGCGCTTTGAACTTGATTTCACGTCAGTTCTCTTAAAAATCAGTGTTCTGGCCTTAAATTCAGACCTGCTTTCCATTGACGAGGCAATGGGACATCCTTGTCGGTTGACCCAGAGACTCAAAGAGCGAGAGCGAACCATGGAAAAACCAAAGCCGGGCAGACGATGGTCTGTAGCAGATTCAAAGCGCCAAAGAAAGCAATCTATTCCATCATATTTGTCCGATTTTTTCTCAACAAGCGTGATACCTTGCAGTTCCTGGGCAAGCGTAGAAGCGTAGTTGAGTACTTCAGGAACTCTGAGTAGACAGAATTCGTCCATGATGTTTGTGTTTGATGTTTGATCCTCTTTGTTATCTGTCCCTTGCGTGTCTTGTACCAAATTGCGTTCAAAACTGACACTGAAGCCAGTAGGACTGCTTTTCATTTCAAACTGCGCATGCTCTTTTTTCTCGGATTGGATGGCCCTTTCCTTCAACAGGTTTTTTTGATTGATTTCAGTGGTAACGCGTAAAGGTGTCGTTCCTTTCAGTTTATTCAACGTTTGCATCAGTTCCGCCAGATCGTCGGAATGACTAGGGGCAGTCAGGGCAAGAACGGTTGCCACGCTCGCAACAAACTGTGATATCCGAATATCCATCTGCTTATTCTTTTTCTTTCACGTACTTGACTTGGACAAAGTGCATAACGTGAAATTCAGCGTATCACAATTAGCGTAGCTAATTGTGATACGCTGAATTTTGTGGCCACTTTCTATTTCTTGGGAAAGTATTTTACTCCAGGTATGTCTTTAAAATCAGCATCCTGGGTCCAAAGGGTTGCATCGTGAAATTGGGCGGTGGCGAGAATGAAGCAGTCAGCCATTGGTAAGCGGTGCTGCAAACTGAGTTTTGCTGCGGAAAGTGCCAATTTGGCTGTTACGTCTACAACTGGAGCATTTTGCATGGCCGCAGCCGCCTGCAACGCCTCGGTTTCCCCTCTTTCCCGCAATACTACTTTGAAAACCTCATAGATTGTGATTACGGGAACCACGAGTGATTCCGTGTCTTTGAGGGCAGACAGAAAACGCTTCGCATTGGGCCCATTCGCGAAGTATTCGAGCCAGCCGGAAGAATCGACAATGTTCATACTCTGTCTTTCTCCCGTTTGAATTTCGTGTTGATTCCTTTCAGGAATCCACGAAGTTCGGCAATGTCCCGTTCAGGGACTAATTCAATTCTTCCGTCGTATTCCACAACCTGCATCTTTTGCCCAGGATGAAGATGCATTGAATCACGAACGGAACGAGGTATTACTACCTGAAATTTGGGTGATACTGTTACTGCTTGCATACTTATCCTCCATCGATCATCTATGGTATTACAATATCATGATCGATGGCTTTTAGTCAACCCATTCTTTTTGTATCTTTTCTCGGGGTAGGTTGTAAAGTTAAATACCGCATATAGTGGTCTGATTTCATTCAGGCTGCTACTTTCTGAAGTTCGTGTTGGAAGAGATCATGAGCTGATTTGAAGTT
>CAZBGF010000207.1:0-4107 GCA_964491255.1 uncultured Verrucomicrobiota bacterium | reverse complement strand
TTTCAAAACGCGGCAACAGAGTGCCGCGGCTACAGTTTGCACGAGCCTGTAGCCGGACTTAATTTAAAAATTTTATCAATAAATAAGGAGAAATATTATGAGCACTGAATTGAGTTGGATAACGGACTGTTCGAGGCGTGTAATGATTGGCCTTCATGTGCCGGATTATGATCAGGTGCCAGAGTATAAAGATGCTGCCGGACTGCCGCCAATCTTGTCTCAAATTGATCCGGTCGAGATTGTCCGGCAATTGAAAGAAGCGCATGTGCAAATGTTCTGGTATTACAGCAAGTGTCACATGGGCAATGCCTATTACCCGAGCAAAGTGGGACACGTGCATTCAGCCTTGAATGGGCGTGACCTGTTCGGTGAATTTACTGAAGCGTGTCTTTCTGAGGGGATAATTCCGGGATGTGTCTATGAGTTTTCCGACCGCCGGCTTCCAATTGACAAGCCGGAATGGTGTCATAAAGTGATCGACGAGGATCTGGAAGAAGGCGTGGATCTTACTGACGCGATACAGGGAGCAAATGTCAGTGGCGCCTGTCTCAATGGTCCGTACGGAGATTTCGTGATCGATCAGACATTGGAAGTCTTGAAAAATTACCCGGTTAAAGGCTATTACATCGATTTCCTCGGACTTTTTACTTTCGGGCGTTGGTTCTGTCCGTATTGCGGGAAAAAATTCAAAAAGGACTTCGGTTTTGAGTTCAGGGGAATTAAGAATCTAAGCCATTCGGATTACGTAAAATACGTTAAATGGCATTATCATCAGAATGACCTTTATGCTAAAAAACTGCGTAAGGCAATGAAAGATATACGCCCGGATGTGGCGTTTGTGCATAATTTTCACGGTAATTCGGACAAAGTAAATCTACAGCGTCCTGATTTTGCTTCTGAAAACTGTGATTTTGTCGGAGGGGACCTGTTCCAGATGCGCGCGGGCATGCTCCAGATGAGTTGGAAACTGCGCCAGTACGGTTCGTTGACCCGAGAAGGCCCCGGCGAGGCATTACTTGATACTGTATCGGGTGTTGCATCGGATTTTCACACCCCTAAAGCGCTGGATTCCTATCGCGCGGAACTGTGGACGGCACGCTCCGCAAATGTAAACTTATGCTCTTCAATTATTTCGAGTATCCCCGGGCGTGTCCAGAAAGAAACATTTGAACTGATAGAAAAGGTTTTTGAAGAGCAGATTCCTTACGATAAATATTTGCGGGACATGGAACCGATTGCCACGATCGGTATTTTCCGCAGTCATAATTCTTATGAGTTCCGGCCGGAGCAAGAAAACACTGTTATCAGACACCCGCATCATTGCCTAGAATTTGAAGGCTGGTGCCAGGCCCTGATAGAATCCCATCAGCTCTGGGACGTCATCAGTGAACATCAGCTAACAGTTGACTATCTCAAAAAATTTAAAGTGTTGGTCTTGCCGGATGCCTGCTGTATGAGCAGGGACCAATGCGAGGCCATTGAACAGTTTGTGAAAGAAGGTGGACGGCTCATCGCTACAGGAGAAACGTCGCTGTTCGATGAAGATGGCGGAAAGCTGAATAATTTCAGGTTATCTCAGGCTATGGGCGTAAAATTCAAGGCTGACCGGAACCTTGATTTTACCCAGCTTAAAATTACTGGTTCCGGTTTAGTGCCTGATAAGCCATGGAAGACCGATGTGCTCTTTTTCCGCGACGGGCAGCTTACAGTAGAGACACTGCCGGGAGCACAAAGCCTGGGACGTATATTTAAAAAGACTAAGATAACCTTATGCAACGCGATGATTCCGACTGATCATCAATCAGGCCTGGTCTCCAATAATTTCGGGCAGGGTAAAATCTTTTATTTTGCGGGCAATCCGGGCCTGCAGTACCGGGTGTTCGGACAGCACTTTGGGAAAGAGGTGATGTCCGCGGTTATTGAGCAGTGTGTCGTCGCCGATACTCCGGTCAAGCTGAAAGCACCGGATACGGTTGAACTGTTCGCGCATCGGCAGAAGGGCAACAGCCGCTTAATCGTTAATCTGGTAAACGCGGTTTCAGGCACGTCCCGTTCATCCGGCTCAATGCAGTGGTTTGGGGACCGTCTTGGATGTGACCTGATGCGCTTTGACGAAACTGAAGAAATGCCGCCTGCGGAGAATGTGATTTTGCGCGTAAAGGCAAAGCCGGGCGAGATTAAGAGGATAGCATCGGCCCCGAACAACGAAGAACTTGAATATAACGAGGCAGGAGAATGGAGTGTCGTAAAAGTTCCGGGATTTCGGGTTCATAATATGATTGTAATCGAGTTTAACCTGGATTATTCACGCAAAGCATGAACAATCCACCCGTTGGGCTTCGACTTCGGCCTGTTATCAGGCCTTCGCTCAGGGTTAACCTTGAGCCCCTCGACAAGCTCGGGGCCCTGAGCCTGTCGAATGGGCAAGGCGCGAAGCGCCGCGTCGAAACTTTCACGGCAGGCGTTTTTGCAAAAGTGCTTACCGTGAAAGTGATTACGAATGAAAACGTAGTTTTCATGAATAGATCAGGTTAATAATCAATCTTAAATCCTTTCAAAGGCTATTAGAGTTCTGCGAAATGAACAAATTGTAGCCGTCGCATCCCGCTAGAGCGGGACAAGTTATATGTTTACCCCGCAAGGCGGGGCGACGTCTTAAATACGCCTAAAACGCCCCGTACGTACGGGGCGGCTACAGCCAATTCAGCTATTTTGCAGGAGTCTATAAAAACTATTAGAGTTTATACAAAAAGGATATTTTTAACTACGCCTGCCCGTGGGACCGCCCTGCGGCCAGGGAACTTTCGCGCTTTTCGCGCCTTTCGTAGTTATGTTTTAACAGCTGAGTACTAAATTCTTGATTTTTATCCGTGCCCATCCGCGTAATCCGCGGTTAAGGACACAAAGAGCAAGGAAATTACGGGAGAATAAGACATGAATAAGACAAAGACAGGCAAGAGAAAAATTTCAGTCAGGGTGGGTTTCGACGGAAGCAGTCCTCACAAAGAGGAAGGAATAAGGCAGGAGGATAAAAACACTTTCGCTGTTTTTCCATCATGGAGAGATGAAGAGGGCATAAGCGAGGAAGAGAGAGGGAAAGGATTCAGGCTGGGCGTAGAAGTGGATAACAACTCGACCCGGACAAAAGAAGCTACACTGAATATCGACTGGGAAGATAAAAAACGAGTACACATGAAATACAGGGATTTTGTGTTTGTAAAAGGCGAGAAGTGCAGAGAATGGCAATTAGTGCCGGCCTTGATTGATGGAAGCAGAAGTATAGTGAAGTTAAATCTTTCTCCGGGAAAAACTTTAGTCTACCTGAATCCCAAATATAACTATACTGACAACGAGAGGTTTGTTGAGAAAGTAAGCAGAAAAGGCCTTATGAAAAAAAACCTTGCAGGAAAAAGTGAAGAAGGAAGAAATATCTGGGCATTAAGCACTGGTAAAGGCGGAATAAAAGTACTGGTTATGGCCAGGAACCATGCGTATGAATCTGCGGGAAATTATTGTGTTGAAGGAATGATAGATTATCTTCTCTCAAGTGAGTCTTTAGCCGCATATTTCCTTAATAATTTTACTTTTTATTTTCTGCCCATGACCAATCCGGACGGCGTACATAATGGTTTATCAAGACTTACTTCTCCTCAAGGTGCGGACATGAATCGGTTAGCAACAGTTCCTGATAAGGCTCATACTGCTATCAAAAGAGTTCTGGATCAGGTACGACCCCATCTTTTCATTAATATCCATAACTGGATGGGTAAATCTAAAGATGGGCTTCTTTGTCGGAAAGGAGAATTCGCCAAAAAAATTGTTTTCTACATGCCTGACCAGATAAAATATGGCAAGAAATGGTATATAGAGGACGAGGAAGAATTATTCCGAAAGCGAGGCACGCATATAACTCCCTTGCCCCAAAAATCCTGGAAGTGCTATTGCGCAGAAGAATTCGGCAGTACCGGCCTGGTTTTTGAATTTCCCTGGTTCGGGAGAAATACCGGGATTATGAAACAAACAGGAATGAAAGCATTAAAAGCAGTACTCTTTGCTCATATATTAGAGATATAAATTTATGTTTTAGAAAATTGTATTTTTCAATGA
>CAZBGF010000206.1:0-4115 GCA_964491255.1 uncultured Verrucomicrobiota bacterium | reverse complement strand
TACCCGGCAGTATGGGACTGGGAAGCGGCGGGAAAATTCGATTATGATAGGAGTGACTGTGATAACACTGAACGTATTTGCGCCTCGGTTATTACATTACCCGCGTTCGCACAGTCGACGAGTGATGATCTGAAATACGCAGCGTGGGCGATACGCGAGGCAATCGGGGAAAAGAAAAAATAGGCGAAAGAGAGGAAAAAACTGGATGTCAGACAACAATGTTGATTGGCTGCTCGTTGGTAGCGGAGATATAGCAAAGAAGCGTGTTGCACCGGCGCTTGCTACTGCCGGACAGAGCAGACTCGTGGGAGTTTGCGATATAAAGAAGGAACGTGCTGAAGAAATTGCAAAGGCATACAATGCCGGCGAGGTTTTTACCGGTTTTGATGAAGCATTGAAAAAGACACGCGCCAATGCGGTTTATCTGGCTACACCCGTATATCTTCACTCTCGGCAGGCGGCCAGGGTTTTGGAAGCCGGTAAACATGTTCTGGTGGAAAAGCCGCTTGGCGTGGATGGCCGGGATGTCGCTGTTGCGGTCAAGGCCGCGGAAGTCAGTGGTCTGCGGGCTGGTTGTGCGTATTTCCGGCGCTGTTCGCCGCGCTACGAACAGGCCAGGAAGATGCTGGAAAATGAAGTGTTCGGGCAGATCGTGCTTGTTCGTATGACATATTTTTCGTGGTTCAATCCGGAAAAGAATGATCCCAAGTACTGGCGGGTTGTGAAAGAGAAGAGCGGTGGAGGGCCCCTGTCGGATATGGGGACGCATATGTTTGATGTCCTCATAGGTCTGTTGGGGATGCCTTGCAAGGTTTATGCCAAGGCCAGGACGCTTGTGCATCCTTACGAAGTTGAGGATTCATCCGTTATTTTGATGGAAATGAATAATGGCGCGGATGTGATTGCCAGTTTTAACTGGAATTCGAAAACATGGTCCCATGAATTCGAGATCATCGGAACGGAGGCTAAAGTAAAATGGCATCCTTATGACATGGGAAAGGTTGTGAAGACTGTTGGTAGAGATATTAAGGAATTGGATCTGCCTAATGCTGATAATGTTCATGTCCCCCTTGTCGAAGACTTTGTTCAGGCAGTTATTGAAGGGCGTGATCCCATTGTGACCCTCGCGGAAGCCGCGAAAACGAACCTGCTTCTTGACGCCGTCTACCAGAGCGCGGCGCGCGGGAAAGAAGTTTGTTTATAAGCGTTCAGTGTTCCAGATTTTCCGCTACGGCGGAGGTGTATTCATGGTTTGGGGACGATGCGGGAAACATAATTATTAACTGAACTTCGGGAAATTTTTTATCTCTCGTCTGCCCCGTATGTGCGGGGCTCAAGAGGCGGGAGTACGATGAGGTTCCTGAATATCACCTAAAGGAAACATGATTATGCGATTTGAGCCAAAACCTGAAAATGATTTCAAGCTGTTCTTTGACACTTATTTCTCGCGCTGCCGGCAGGTGTGTCCAAAACTGCGGGTGATCGCAGGTAAGTGGACTTTCGAGGACCTGATCCCCGGCCTCTCGGATTTTGATACGAGATTGATTTTTGAGAATGATACTTCCGTTCAAGACTGGTCGGAGATGTCAATAGCGGTTGGAGAGATTCATACCGATCTGGCAAGCAAGATCCCGCGATGGGCGCGGATGCTGGAGCATTTGCCCGGCCTTGATCTGACTCTTGCGGAAATAACCGATCCCGTCCGATACTATCCTGAATTCCAGCAGTGGACATTTTACAAGGACGATGAAAATTTCATTAAGACAATAACGAATTACCTCGATTCGAAACCGTGGGCGAAACGTGACGAGCTGTTCTTCCTGAAAAAAATCGCGATTTACTACGGTCCTTATATGCGCGGGATCGATCCGGCAGTCAATATGGCAAAGTGGGAGAACAAATACCCGCTTCACAGCAGGTTCATGCACTATTTCACGCCTCCAGTGCAATCTGCCGTGTCAATTGTCAGACGGCGCGGAACAAGGGGTAAATTTGAAGCGTTGCGACTGGCCCGTGACATGTTTCCTAATCCCGACGTGATTGATATGATCCTGGATGCTGTTGAGCGGCATTATGAAGTCCCGGAATATTATGAAGAACCCAGGCTGTCCGAGATAGAAAAGACATTGGAGAACTACCTTCGGGATGTCTATGCTGTTCTGTCCGATCATGTCACTCTAACGGAAGTGAATGTGAATGATACGCCGGAAGAATTAAAAGCCAGAGTGGCGATGATTCCAGTTGATCCTGCTGAAGCATTCTACGAAGGTGCGAAATTCTGCCGGTTCATGAAGGGCAGACTGATTTTTTACGGGACCGACATCGCATGGTTTGATGCTGAATGGCTTATCCATAATGAACTTGGACGTATTGTAAGCAATTTTTACGAGAAACCGTTGAAGACTTATGGTCTGGCAAGGTTCAAGAAGAATCTAAAGCCGGAAGAGGTGCTTAAACGCATCCGTGATAATGGGTTGCCGGCGGAAGTGTGTGACGGCGCCGAGGTTTTTGCCGGAATTGCTGCAGAGCATATCCACGAAGGCCGCGAGAAGGAACAGGCTCTCAAGGTTGCCGAAGTGTTTGAACCGATACAAATGATGATAGAAATGCTCGGCCGTGATTTGAGTAATTGGACGGACGGCGCATAGTCTGGAACTAATATCTTGGCGCTTAAAAGTTGAATGAAAGCAGTGATAGGAAACTGGATATTGGGTGTTCAAAGGTGGTGAGAGAAGACGGTGTTGAGTACTGATTGACCGAAGAACTCACACACCCACAAACTCACACACAAGGGTAAATTGGTTAGCTTGGCTACAGGGCAGAAGTCTAATATTTTTACAGGGAGATATAACATGAGTCTGACATATGGCATGGTAAAGCGGGAATTACATTCATCATCCGGGAACGGAGCGCTTCTTGTTCTATTGGACAGCTCGGCCGCGTATTGGGATAGAGTGATTGTTAAAGAGACCGTTCTTGTCGCACTCGAGCATTTTGGTATGCCGTACAGGGTTCTTGACCTGGCTGCTGAGCGTCCCACCAGGGAAAGCCTCGCCGGGTGTGCTGGAATAGTGATTGCGCAGAACCGTCTTGGCGAGTCGTTGTCCGCGAAAGAGACCGGTTTGATTGCCGAAGCGGTCAAACAAGGCTGTGGACTCGTGAACTTCGATAATGATCTTCGCCTCTATAAAGATGCATATCACGAGATATTCGGGTTTGAAAACGTCAATCCTCATGCTTACGTTACTGATCAAGTGCGAATAAGAACCAATAGCCATTACATCACGCAAATGCAGAGTGAGAACGAATGGCATAAGTTCGATAGAATGGTGTCGGCTGTGATTGTTGAGAAGTGGCGCGAGGACGTGGTCTCCTTAGCTGAGGGCATTCTTGGCAAGGATCAGTTGATTCATATTCGACATCTGTCGCCATGGAGCGCGTTTGAGCCGCGGAATTATCCAGCGCTTTTTGCAACGGGCTGGGGTAAGGGCAAAGCAGTCCAGTTCACATTAAATCCGAGAGTCTGGCGGAACGCGTTCTACGGTCATGCCCGCGGCATGGACGACCTGTTCTGGCGATCCATCGTGTGGGCGGTCCGGAAGCCGTTTACTGCCAACATGATTCCGCCATTTGTAACGATGTCTCTCGATGATTGCAGCGGCAGGCACGATTTCGTGTATGCGGATGTTGCCGGTAAGAATGGTTTCGTTCCAATGCCTTCACTGTTTATACGGAACGTGCCAAAACGGCTGTTCCCAAAGATCAAGAAAGGCAGAGTGTCCGGAAAAGTGTCCTACAACACGCATGCGTTAGACTACTACCACCTGTTGGTCTATGATTTTGGTAAGGGCGAACTGAACAAGAGGCAATTGAAACGGAATTTTGCTGAGAATGACGAGTTCTGGGCCGGAGTGGGCGCAAAGCCAACTGTCACAAACCGCTTTCATTGGTGTGAGTATGGATTAAACGCATTGCCTTTTCTGAAGGAGCGTGGACAGACGTTCTTCTGCCCCATCATGCAGATGGGACTGCACAAGGCCGATACGTGTATGTCGGATGGTTACTGGCCGTATAATCTGCAGACGTGCTACTATGATTATTCGCCGGATGACAAC
>CAZBGF010000205.1:0-4116 GCA_964491255.1 uncultured Verrucomicrobiota bacterium | reverse complement strand
CTGCATTACCTCACGTGTTGTTGCAACAGGAATCCGCGGAGCTTCAGCAACATGTTCAACACAGTCTATCAGCATTTTATCACATACTATGCGGACCAGTTGTGTTATCAGGATAGGTTCCTGTTTGAGATGCCCGGATATCCTCAGTCCAACCAACAGCGTACTGAGTGCGCTATCAGACTGCCCTGATTCAGCTTCCATCATTGCTTTCAGACAAATCCCGCGTATACATGCTCGAAACTTCGACACATGCGACAAGCGCATGCCCGGTCCCTCTTCATATTTGAGATCCATGTTGTATCCGGATTTTTCCGCGGCTTGAGAGAATAGAGAGAACAGCTCATGGAATCGCTGTGAATTGACAATGCGTTCGATTTCCTTTTTCTGTTCTTCTGTCCATGATGAAGGATCGGAAATAGACTTTAAATTCTTAACCGCGTTACTTATGTCACCCTGAAGTCGTTCGGGTTGCTTGTTATCACCGGTTTCCGTGCTTTGTTTGCCTAATACAGCAAATGCGCGCTTCATCACCAGCGCAGCGTTTTCGTTGTCAGGAACCGAAACAGGAACGATTTCGGCGATTGAGATTGGTTTTCCTTCTGCCTTGAGTTCGCGAATAGTGTGACGAAGCTGTATCCCGAAAATGATGTGCAGCATGACCATCATCAGAATTACAAGAACAACGATTCCAAGACAACCCATTCTGATCCGTTTGACGATTATACTTTTCCGTTTCATGATTCAATCTCCTTTTTTATGTGTTCGCAAAAACCCGTTATCTGTGTGTCACACACAGATATCTCAGCTAAGACAGCAATTCCTTGACAGCCCTGTTCCGTTCCAGGAACATGCCTAGAAATATGGGCTTGTCAGTTCTGGACTTGCGGAATTGGCGAGCGACTCGAATCCGTTGTGTGAAATCCAATCCTGATTCTACATACAAAGCCGCCATTTCGCTCTCGTCCGGGGAAAGTACGGCGCAGACACCGCCGTTACCCGCGAGTTCGCGTATTGTCAGAATATCATCAATCATGCCTACCACGGCGTTCAGGAACAGGAGCCCGAGTATGGCGCAGGCACAGCGGATCAGAGTTCTGAAAGAATGTGCATGGAACCTGATAATCACTGTCCGATGTCGCTTGTTCCACTCATGGGTTGCATTCTCAATGACCCTTTTCCGTAAATCAGGAGCCGGCCCCTTTAACCGGAGCTGAGACAAAGTCTTTTCCAGATCATAGTCACTTGTTTTCATATAAATCCCTCAGACTGATTCGCAACTTATCAATGCCATACCTGTATCGGCTGGCTACGGTATTCTGCGATATTCTCAATGTGTCCCCAATTTCGAGGAAAGTCATTCCCTGGAAACATTTCATGCTCACAATCTCACGTTGTTTCAATGGAAGTTTGCGCAACGCCAGTTCAATTTCTTCAATGTCTATGGTTCCGGTAGAAGCCGCTTCGCTGTTTTTCGCGCATAGTATATTTTCATAATTTTCAAGATATTTTTCACGGTATTCACGGCGCGAACGTGATTTCAAATGACTCCTTGCCATGTTGCGCGCAATGGTCATTACATATGCGCTCAGATTGTCGGCTCTAAGCAGGAAATTCCGCTTCCGCGCCAACCGTATAAACAAATCCTGCATGACATCCTGTGCATCGGTCTCAGAACATAAAATGGCTGTCAACGTGCGATATATACGCGTTCCCAGCATGTCATATAGAAGCTCTATCGCAGCTGGATCATTATCACGAATGCAATTCTTTATTTTCTCGACATTTTTGTCCATAAGACATTTTTCGCGTTTCTATTATTAAGGACAGATCATCGCATGTGTATTTGTCTAAAAAAATCAATGTTTTTGGAATATTAAAATTAGAAAATTTAAATCAAACATACATACTTGATTATCAAAGATATATCTGTTATAGTTTATATTGACTATTTTGTAAATAGTCAGTGAACCACATACGCTTTTCGAAAATATAAGCTGAAGCTTGTATTCCAAACACTGGAAACAGCGCCAGCAAGCGTTCGGAGTTTAGGCTTTAGCCTGCATGTTGCGCACCAATATGTGGTTCACTGACTATTTAGACCCCATCCGAAAAGGTCTTGAAACTTAAGAATGTAAAAAACAAAAGAGATTAAACAGAAGATCGCAAAGATCGCGAAGAAAAATCTAAGACAAAGATTTGAAATTTTGACAGAATAAACAGAATTTTCTTTGATTTTTTTCCACATTATTTTGTCCATTTTGTTAATTTTGTCAAAAATTCTTAGTTCTTTCAGAATTTTGTCTTTCAGGGGCTTTTCGAATAGGGTCTAGTTAGAGCAATTTTGTATTGATTCTTGATTTTAATATTGGAAATTTGTCAAATGGATTCAGAAAACGATAAGATTAATTCTCGAAAAAACGGTGCGTTAACGATTTGGACATCAGTCGTCATTGTCGCAATCTGTCTGCTGATCGCATTGATCAGCCTTCAGGTTCTGGAACATCTGTTTTACAAAGCGACTCCATCCTTGTGGCCGGGTAAAGCCGCGCAGGCAACTCAAACCTCAGTTAAACTCCAAACCTTGAGTGCCGAAAAATCAGATATTGATGTTGATAAAAGCATTTCTAAACCGAAATCAACCCTTGACTCTTCAGTGGACACATCTGAGAAAATAAGCCCCGCGCCGACATCCGCCATTGAAACGCATATGGCTGAAGCAAAGGAAATCACAAACGCGATGCTATCTGACATCGAAACTCGTCCAGTCAAATCGGATGAGTCGACAAATAAGCCGACTGCTGTAATTGAGACGAAGACGGGCAATGATGAATAGCATTCTGATTGACAGCTTTCTCTCATGATTTAACAGAAACATTCCTCTCTTTGATATCAATAATATTTAGTCTTGATCTTTCAGCATGAAAAACCTATCTTCTTTTTTTTATAGATCAAAAAACCTGACAGGAGAAAATTAATGAAAATATTAGCCATGGCCCTGACAATCGGCATACTGAGTGGACTCTTTGCAACCTGCGTTCACGCAGAAGAACAGTTAGAAACGTCAAGTACAACTAACACTGTAATTACTGAAATTCTACAAAAAATCACCGGCCCCACTAGACAGCCTTTTCATCCCATGAATGCAGACCCTACGTTGATCCGCAAAAGCATGCAGGCACGGTCAGAATATGATAAATTGACACGTCAAAGCGTGGCAAGAAAGAAAAAACTATATGAGGAAAATCCAACAATCAAGAAACTCCAAGCCAACATGCGAAAACTCCAAAAAAATATTGATGACATACTTGAGACTGATGAAGAACTGACGCAACTGAAGGCAAAATTAGAAAACATATCTCCTCAAACGCCAACAATACAAAAAAAACAACGACCGGCTTCTTCCAGATCCCAGCCTGAAAAGAAATAACAGAAACTACTCAGATATTCAGAATGCTGTGCAGTTCCCCGCCTTGCGGGGTCTGCCTATGGCATGAACCTATTCAGTACCAAAAGCACTCCAGAGTTATTTTCATACATTCTTCAGTCAGTTGTCAGTTGTTTCCGATACTCTCACGTCGCCGCTTCGCGGCAAGTGACCACTTGGCGACTCTGTCGCCGACGTGGCAGTCTAAATGCCTAACTTGAATGTATAGGAATTTCAAAGTTCATAATCTTAATCGTAATCATACGCTTAATCTTTCTTGTTTCAGGAACATAAAAGCCGAAGATTAAGATTAGGATTACGAGTAAGAGTTGCCGCTCCAGCGACCTAACTGAGAACCACAAGGGGTTGGCAATTGCACAATATGGGCTTATTATCTGCATGCTCCGCACAGGTAGAATGAAGAAGTGAAGATTGACAAAGAGACAAAGGAGCTTGAACAGGAAGCCTACCCGCGCCGCGCGTCGGCCAGGGAATCCTTCGTAATTCGTCATTCACAACCCGGATTGTGCAGTTGAACGCGGATTAAGATGGTTAATGCTTTGGAGCGAAATGATTTCGCCTGCCCGTAGGATCGCCCTGCCAGCCGCCCCGTACGTACGGGGCGAGTGACGCGGCAGCCAGGGAAGATCGCGAAGAAAAATCTAAGACAAAGATTTGAAATTTTGACAGAA
>CAZBGF010000204.1:0-4118 GCA_964491255.1 uncultured Verrucomicrobiota bacterium | reverse complement strand
TGTCGTGCCCGCTGATACATGGGAAACCGCGTTATATCCTGCCGACGTAAAAAAACCTGACCCTTATCAGGTGCAATAATCCCTACAATCATATAGAAAGTGGTTGTTTTACCTGCACCATTTGGCCCCAACAAACCCACAATTTCTCCCGGCTTGACCTCAATATGAACGCTATCCACCACTTTTCGTCCATTGTAAATCTTGACCAAGCCCTTGGTGCTAATCAGAGGAATATCTTCAGCCATATGACTATTCTTTCTTTAAACTTCCTTTTTTCAATTCCCTGTTGGAATAAAGCCGGAACTCAGCACCTATTTCGCACTTAACTCGACCTGTATCTCGCCAGAACGTAATAACTTTTCCGCTGAGTTGATCGGCTTTCCGATGAACCATGGGACTGCCTGTTATCACAAACTTCCCTTCTTTTACATCATACACAGATTTTTTTCCAGAACATATGATTTTTTCATTATCCTGCTTAATTTCTATAACAACTTCTCCTTCAGCCTCAATTACATTAACCTTATTATCCTTGGTGAAAAACACAGTCAAACGATTGGACTTAACATTAAATTCAGCATCTTTCACCACAACATCACCTTCAAATACAGCCTTCCGAGACAGCGAATCAAAATCCAATTGCTTTGATGTAATTACAGTACAATTTGTTTCTTCACTGACCACCCATGAAGCGTCAATCTTATCAGCCTCCGATGCAGCCTCAGATATAACCAGCCAAACCGACCATATTAGTATAATAAAACAATACTTCATGATGCATTTTCTCGACCTGACGGCTCTCAATCATTTCTTAAAACCATTTTGACATCATTATGAATTTTAAACTGTTCCCCATCCAACTTCCATTCAAAACCCCTGCCAGTCAGGACAATTTCCTTTCTTGCAATACAAACTTCCGACTTTGAAACTGCCGTGCGCTTCACGCGATCAAACAAACACCAGGGAGTCGTTACCTGCACTACCGGTTTCCCTTTATTATAAAAGATCAACTTCAGATTCTTGATCTGGATTAATCCGTCCGGCTGAATTTCAGCCTCATCACCCATTACTTCAAAGTTTAATTGTCCATGTTTATCATAATCCGGGTATCGGACATTTCTAACCACTTGCCCTTTTTCTATCGACATAGGTTGGGCCATTCCAGAACCGACCAGGGCGAGAACCATAGTCAAAAGCAGAAAAAAATTACTCATATCCCTATACTTTTTTGTGTACACATTCATTAATCCGCTTAAGCATTCTCCATAAACTCCGCAACTGCGAAAATGGTATCATGGAATCTTGGTCTGAAAGCGCTTCTTTGGGATTCATATGCGTTTCAATAAAAACCGCGTCGCATCCCGCGGCAACTGCCGCACGCGCTAAACAAGGAACATGACGTGAATCCCCGCCACTCCGGTTACCCGCTCCACCAGGCATCTGAACACTGTGCGTGGCGTCAAACACAACCGGATATCCGAATTCCCGTAATACAGCCAGACCACGCATATCCACCACAAGATTATGATAACCAAACGTAGTACCGCGCTCTGTAATCAAAATGTTCCGATTCCGCGTACTTTCAATCTTTGCAACAACATGCTCGATACTCTCCGGAGCCATAAATTGACCCTTTTTTATGTTCACCGGCTTACCGCATTCCCCTAACGCCAAAAGCAAATCTGTTTGGCGACACAAAAACGCCGGGCATTGCAAAACATCTGCCACCTTCGAGACCAACGGGACTTCCATTTCGTTATGCACATCGGTCAAAACCGGCACGCCAAAACGTTCCTTAATCTCGGAAAGAATGTCCAGTCCATGAGACAATCCCGGGCCTCTATATGATTGATGAGAAGATCTATTGGCCTTATCGTATGACGCTTTGAAAATAAACGGTATTTTTTCTTCTTCAGCCATGCTGGCTAAACGACGCGCCAGACCTAAACACTTCCGGTCACTCTCCATCACACATGGACCTGCAATAAGTGCCAATGGATGGGTTCCCCCAATAGTGACATTACCGATTTTGATTGCTTTTGTCATATTTTCCTCATTTAATCAGTTTTTCTGATGAAAAACTCACGGGAACACGCTAAAGCGTGGACTCCAAACAGTGTGTCGCATCAATTTTCCGTTGTTTGGAGTTCAACCTTCAGGTTGTTTTTTCCGGCGCCAGTGTTTTTCACAAGAATTTAATCAGGTCACAAGACCCAACCGCTTTATTGCTGCTTCTACTGCATGAACATCATTTGGCGTATCCACGCCCCGACACACATGGGTTGTCTTAATAACCTTGATTCGCCCACCAAGATATAAAGCCCTGAGCTGCTCAAGGCATTCCGCTTTTTCAAGCAGACATATAGGTTCATTCACCAACTTATCAAGAAACTGTATTCGATAAAAATAAATGCCAATATGCCGCCAATACACCTGCTCGTCCGGATTAAACCCCTCTTCCCTGATAAACGGAATTGGACATCGCGAAAAATATAACGCCTGGCCTTCCGCATTGAACACTGCCTTACATACCGACGCGCTCCGCACTTCAGCTTCGGATGACAATGGCGCCACAGCCGTTCCCATATCCCAGCATGATTCTGATACCATAACATCTACAAGCTGATCAATCAACAACGGATCAATCAATGGCTCATCACCCTGAATATTGACCACACCATCAACCCCGCGTCCAAAAATTTTAACCGCCTCCGCTACCCTGTCAGTTCCTGACGGATGATCGGAACGTGTCATCATTACACGACATCCAATGGCCTCCACGGCCTTCCGAATACGGTTGTCATCCGTCGCCACAACAACCTCGCCCAGCCGTTTCGATTGCCGGACTCTCTCCACAACCCATTGAATTAACGGCTTACCACACAACCTTACCAGACTTTTCCCTGGAAATCGCGTGGAACTCCACCTTGCAGGTATCACTCCGATCACATTCATTATATCATCGCCAGCAGTTCACCGCGTGTGCAAGCGGCCGTTCCGATTTTTCCTACTACAACTCCAGCCGCGCAATTAGCTAACTCCGCTGCTTGATAATACTTCGCACCAGCAGATAAAGCAAGAAGCGTCGTCGCAACCACTGTGTCTCCAGCGCCGCTGACGTCAAAAACCTCACGGGCCATTGTATTAATATGTCGATATTCTTTATCTTTCGACGCCAGCAGCATTCCCTGCGCTCCAAGCGTAATAATCAGAAAAGTGGGATTCCATTGGTTTAGAAGAATATCAGCCACCATGAGTAATTTACGATCTTGCAGCGGATCATCTTCAGGATGATTTTCTGTAACGTGAGCCAGCGTAAAAGCTTCTTTACGATTGGGTGTTGCCACGGTTATACCCTCAACTCTCAAATCAGAATTCTCCTTGGGATCAAGCGCAACCGGAACACCTTGCTTCCGAGCTGACGCTAATATGGCATCTACAACTTCCTGAAAGACAAAACCTTTACCATAATCCTCGATGATCACTCCTGACACCTCGCCATGCTGAACAAAATCAGCCGCTTTCCTCGCATATTCCCGCAATGTATCATCCTGTAAATTCATTTGATGATCCCAGTCCACTCGGACCACCTGCTGGTTTTCCGCCAGAATTCGTGTCTTAACGGTTGTGCGAACACCAGGATGCACTATAACCCCATCTGTGGACATCCCTCCCACGCCTAATACATCAATCAGCTCCTTCCCCTCATCATCCTTACCTACAATGCCGCTCAACATGGCATGACCACCAAGTGACTGAACATTTCCCGCCACGTTAGCAGCTCCGCCTGGTATGTTTTTTTCTTCCATAACACGAACAACCAGCACAGGAGCTTCAGGGGAAATACGATTTGCGGTTCCATATATATACCGATCCAGCATCAAATCACCAACAACCAGAATTTTTTGTTTTTGAAACGCCAGGATAATATCTCGCGCCCATCCTGTTTTACTCTTCACAGATCATCTCCTTTTCCTTGTTTAAAGTTAACTACTCAGGACACGCCAAGGCGTGGTAAACACAAAGCTTGCCCCGCAAGGCGGGGTGACAAAGGCACATAGGCACAAAGTGGCTAAAATGAGCTAAAGTGCCTAAAGTGAGCTAAAGTTTCCCTAGCC
>CAZBGF010000203.1:0-4132 GCA_964491255.1 uncultured Verrucomicrobiota bacterium | reverse complement strand
ACGGCTACGCGCAGGGGCTGAAGACCAATTCCTGGCTGTCCACCCTGGATCCCGATGACCCCGATTCGACCGATTCCGACGGTGACGGACTGCCGGACTGGTGGGAGCAACTTTACGGGCTTGACCCCCATGATGCGACCGGCGACAACGGTGGCTGGGGTGATCCGGACAATGACGTGCTCAATAATCGCGCGGAATATCTGGCCGACACAAATCCGCACATGTGGGATACCGACGGTAATGGGATCAGCGATTATGACAGCTGCAGCGGGCCGGGAACGCGAACATGGGGTGAGATATATACCGATGGTGACGGAATGTTGGATACATGGGAGCACACTTACGGCCTGGACCCGTATATGTATGACGCGAATCTTGATCTGGATAAAGACGGCTGGAGCAATTACGCAGAGTATCAGGCTGGAACCGACCCTTCAGACGCATTAAGTTATCCCTTGCCCTCTGTCTCGGGTAGTATCAGCTATTACGGAACCAACTCAGGGACGCTGAGTATCCTGGGATATCAAACCAATACAATGGATGGAGTACCCGCGGCCCTTGCATCCAGCTCCATTTTAACCAACTTTTCGATCAGCGGTTTTAAAGAAGGAGAAGTGTATTTATTCGGGTTTGTGGATGCAAATGGCGATGGCAACTGGAACGTCGGAGAGCCTTGCGGCGTGGCAGAAGATCAGCCAATTGATTTGTCATGGACCAGTGTGGACGGGATTACGCTGGGTATTTCCGATGAATATCCGGCTTATGGCCGGTTTGCGTGGTCTTCTACTACCTCAACGAATGCAGTTCGATTGACGATTAACAAGCTCAGTGAGGAAGGCGCTTCGACTGTGTTGGACCGGACTATCCGTCTACCAAGGTATTATTGCACTGAATGGGACTACCAGTTATCAAGTGTCTACGGATTGACAGCCGGTACATACCAGTGGTGGGTGGAAACGCACACAGGTGTATTCAGCGTGAAGTACCCTAACAGTTTTACACAGCCGATTCTTGTTTATCCTCGCGGTGCCAGCATCAATTATTCCCGTATTAAAATTGGCTGGACCATGGACAATTATTCAACTGCCTATCACCTTCAAGTTTATAACGCCAATTTGGATATAGTGATAAATTATTATTTCGCGGCTCCATATCCTGACTCGGACAGCGTATATTGGGATTATCTGCCCTATTACGCGAATGAAATCGGGAATGGCACGTATTACTGGCGCGTTGCCGGCTATACTCCCGAAGGCGACAGCGAATGGTCGGAACTGCAGACTTTTACGATTGATCTTTCTACGGAAAATTCAAGATTGATATCCGGCGATATCTATTACTTTGGAAAAGCGCAGGCAACGAATATCATTGTAGAAGCCTTTAATAATTCCGGGTTCAGCGGAGACCCTGAAGCGCGAATTACATATGCTTTGCCATGTACCACGGACAGCCTGAAGACATCATTTAACCTGCTCGGGCTTGAGGCGAAGACCTATTATGTGCGGGCATTTGCAGATATTTCACTTGCTGACGGCAGTGGCCGGAATGGTGTTTTTGACTGGTGGGAATCCGTTGGGTTCGTTAAAAACGATACCAATGATTACCAGCCTCAGCCCATTGTTTTGACTAATGTCTTTTATGTTGATGGCGCTTCCATTGTTATCCGGGATAAGGACACAGATAATGATGATCTGCCCGATGCCTGGGAAATGTCCTATTTCGGCAATTTGGATCAAACCGGCGCTATGGATTACGATGGTGACGGTGAAAGCAATCTGGATGAATATATGATCGAGGCGCTGGATACTGATCCTACGAACTGGGATACTGACGGCGATGGTCTCAGCGATCACTTCGAGCTCATGTATGATGGTTCAGACACATATAACCCCTATAATTCCATTTTGAATCCGTCAGGCGGTGATTTGAATCCTACCATATGGGATACTGATGAAGACGGCTATTCTGACGGAGCGGAGCTAAGACGTTATCATACTGATCCGCTGGATCCATCAAGCTATCCAGACTATCTGCCGCTATGTTATGATTCTTTTGCGAGTCCGTCAGACTATGACGGCGATGGCAGAACCGATTTTGGCGTCTATGATCCAGCGTCCGGCGCATGGTATATACTCACGTCTGCCGGCGAATTCTGGAATCTGGCATTTGGTAATTCAACAACTCAGCCATTGCTTGGTGATTATGATGGCGATGGTTCTGCTGACTTTGCTGTTTATGATTTAATCTCGGGAACCTGGTATGTCTATACCTGGACAGGCCAGCTCGTGGTGCTTCCGTTCGGCGATTCGGAGACAATCCCAGTGCCTGCTGATTATGATGTTGATGGCAGAACCGACTTCGCCGTGTATTATCCGGCACAGGGTTATTGGTATGTTTATACCTGGGCCGGCAATTTTACCGCGTTCCAGTTCGGCGGTCCCGGCATGATCCCGGTTCCCGGTGATTATGATGCGGATGGTAAATCAGATTTCGCGGTCTTTGAACTCGAAACGGGATTCTGGTATATCTACACCTGGACTGGAGAGTTTTATATGATCCAGTTTGGTAGTTCGGAGACTACGCCTGTTCCGGGCGATTACGACGGCGATGGCAAATATGACTTCGCTATTTATGACTCGGCCACGGGGTTCTGGTATATCTATACCTGGACTGGAGATTTCTTCTCCGGCCAGTTCGGGGGCTCGGGTGCCATACCGGTGCCGGGCGATTACGACGGTGATGGGAGGACCGATCTGGCCGTGTATTATTCGTCTTTAGGTTACTGGTATGTTTACACGTGGACCGGCCAGTTTAATCAAGGCCAGTTCGGCTGGTCAGGATCGTCTCCGGTGCTTACGGGAAGATGAGAAGAGGTAACGGGGCATGGGAGTATCGGAGTGACGGAGTTGTAGCGGCGCTTGTGTCAAGCGCCTCCCGCGGAGCGGCGTCCGGCAGCCGCCGGATTGTCGCATGGTCGTGGCGGAAACAACGGAAAATCTGCGTCCTGAAATATTATTAGTTGACATTATCTCCAGAACAAGGAAAATATAGTGTTATGAAAAGAATTCTTTTATTCATTGGTTTAGGCATGGGTTTATTGCTCTGTTCAGGATGTGAGTGGACATCCGGCGGCGGTGTGGATTACTGGAATGATAGTGGTGCTTCGGTGGATTTCAGTGGTTCCTATAAAGCGACGGATGGTAGTATTCTGGTTACAGCATTTGGATTGACCAATGAGACTTACACAATTACAACTAATATTGCGTCAGGAGAATTGCTGGGTACCGGCGATGGGTCAAACACAGCTTTTTATGGGGCTATGGCCTATTCTCCATATCCTGGATCACTCACTATTGCAGTGAGCTCTTACTCGTTTACGGACAGCGCTGGAGGGGCCGGCACAGTATCTTTATCAGTTATACCGGCTGACGGGTCAACCGGAACGCTTAATTATGATACCAAGGCATGGGCATTGACATTTCCAGCGCCAATTGCGAGTGGTACAAAGATGCTGGCCAACTATATTTATCTTGCAACTACAACGAACTCGGATCAGGGTAATACTGGTAATGCGATTTACTCATTTATCGTGTATCAAACAGGTAATAAATTGCAGATTATTGACAGCAATAACAGCAGTTACGAAGGCACAATTGGTAATGTTGTTGTGGGTGACACATCAGATACAGCTACTGAAGTAACAGAGGCTTCTGCTCAGTTCAGTGCAGAAGGAATTTCTCAAGGATATAGTGTGCAGATTGTTGGCACTTTAAAGAAAAGCACAGTCATTCGTGTATATTGGACTGGTGGATATGATAAAGATGGCAATGAGGTTTATGCAACGGAAACTGTAGGTGGATTTAAAATGGAGGCTACATGGATTGAAGCGTCAGGAAACACGGCTAATATTTATGAGGAAGCAGTCAGTTTTTAACGAAAAAGAAATTGTCTGTTCGGACCATGAAAGCCACCTATATCGAAGAAAACGGATACTCAGCTGATATTGATGCAACAGCTTATACGGCTAGTGGATCTTAATTCCATTCTTGAAGAAGTGCCTAAAGTGCCTGAAGTGAACTAAAGTGAGCTAAAGTTTTTTCTTATAACTTTCTTCATTTAACTTTAGTCACTT
>CAZBGF010000202.1:0-4160 GCA_964491255.1 uncultured Verrucomicrobiota bacterium | reverse complement strand
AAAGAAGTCCGGCGGCTGCCGGGCTAGGGAAACTTTAGCTCACTTTAGGCACTTTGTCACTCTGTGCCTTTGTGCCTGACTACGTGAGTAGACACAAGTGAAAAAGAGAAAAAATGTCATGACATGTCAAACCAATTAAAGGAGAAAACAGGATGAGTATCTTGGATGAGATTTCAGATAAATTGATTAGCGGTAAAGCCAATGACGTTAAGGAACTGGTTACGAAAGCAATCAGTGAAAAAATGCCAGCCGCTGATATATTGAATAATGGTTTGCTTAAAGGAATGAGTATTATTGGCGTACGTTTTAAGAAAAACGAAGTCTATGTTCCTGAAGTCCTTATTGCCGCTCGAGCTATGAAGGCTGGGATGGAAGTGTTAAAGCCTGAGCTGGCTAGCGCAGGCGTCGAGCCGCTCGGAACGGTTGTGGTTGGTACTGTTAAAGGGGATTTGCACGATATCGGCAAGAATTTAGTCTGTATGATGCTCGAAGGCGCTGGCTTCAAGATTGTTGACGCTGGTATTAATGTCGAGCCTGAGAAGATGGTTCAGCTGGCAAGGGAAAATGAAGCGAAGATAATCGGTGCTTCAGCCCTGCTCACAACCACAATGACCAATATGAAGGGGGTTGTAGATGCCCTGAAAGCATCTGACTTGGCCGGCAAAGTCAATGTCATGATTGGCGGAGCTCCCGTGACCCAGGCTTATGCCGACGAGATCGGAGCTGACGGTTATGCGCCGGACGCCGCGTCAGCCGCAGATTTGGCAAAGGAACTTATGGCTAAGTTATAATTCATCAAGAGCCATTAACGTGAATCATTAAGCCGCACCCCTGAATGTGGGTGCGGCTTTTTTTTAAAAAATTCTTGTCCGGCGATAAGTTTTCTGAAATAGTCTTATCTCAGTCGATATCTTGTCATTTGAAATAATTTTGTAATTTAATCCTTTAGAAAATTGTTTTTTTGGACGCAGATAAACGCAGATCGTCAGGATTAAAAGTTATGAGTTGAAAGTTATAAGTTAAAAGTTATGAAGGCGCTTTAGACACTTTAGTTACTTTTAATTATTTGCGTATATCTTGTCCGCCCCGTACGTACGGGGCAAAAATCTGAGTCCTGTCCTATTAACTCGTGGAGGGAATTTCTATGGAAATCGAAACATTCGTTGTGATTGGTGAAAACATCCATTGTACCCGCGTGCTGAAGCGTGAAGGAAAATTTGTAACCAAACATACTGATGGCCGTTATGGCATTCTCTATAAAGCGAATGGCAGACAGAACATTCTGCCTATTCCAGATGTTTTTTTAAAGAACGCTGATTGGGAAAACGGAAAAGTGAAACGATGCGCAGTGGCGGTCTGGCAAGGCATGTATGGAAAGGATGCCGACCAGCGCTCTGGTATTGATTATCTGCAAACCATGGCACGGAGTCAGGAAAGTGCGGGCGCCGCATTTTTGGATATTAATGTGGATGAGTTCAGCATGGATGTAGAAGAACAAATCAAGGCTATGAAATGGCTGGCGACCCTTATTCGACAAACTGCGTCAGTGCCGTTGAGCATTGATTCCTCAAGTGAGGACGTTATGAGGGCTGGACTTCATGTCTGCGACACGGCTAATGGCCAGTCCATGGTGAATTCGATATCTCTGGAACGGATGGCTTTGCTCGATGTAATTTCCGAATATAAACCCGCGGTGGTTGCGTCCGCGGCTGGTGAAAAAGCTCTACCTGCCACTGTTGAAGACAGAATGGTAAATCTTCAAAAACTGATTCCACAACTGACAGCGGTCGGCATTAAAATGCCATGGATTCATATCGATCCGTTGGTTTATCCTATTTCAACCGATTCTCATAACGCTATAATATTTCTGGATACGATTGCCGCCTTGCGCCGGAAATACGGTTCTGACATTCATGTAATTGGCGGGTTGAGTAATATTTCTTTTGGTATGCCGTGCCGATCGCTCATCAATAAAATTTTTTCGTATCTTACCGTGGAATCCGGCGGCGATGGCGGTATTGTGGATCCGCTCCAGGTTAACGCGGAGATTCTTCGTTCCATTGATACCCGCTCAGACCAGTTCAAACTGGCAAAGTCTCTGCTGACAGGCGATGATGAGTACGGCGTGAATTTTATTTCCGCTTATCGCGAAGGCAAATTATCCAGGGAAGTGCCTCAAGTGTAAATTGACTAAAGTGAGCTAAAGTGGTTCTTCGCTGTTTTGCGTGGGTAACATGTCGTGGATATGTCTTGGTACTGAAAAAAAACAACATGGTAAAAACGGGGATATCTATCCGATCCCACTTTCGTAATTCTTTCGCTGTCAGGCGCTTGCGCTATTCGAGGCGCAGTGCTGGCCAGCGAGAGAGAGTGGGAGACTGCTTTCTTTCAAGCTTTTCTATGTCGGGTTTATCCATTCAAAGTAGCGAAGAACCGCTAAAGTTGAGGTGTGATATTAACTTTAGGCACTTTAGCTCACTTTAGCTCACTTTAGTCACTTCAAATTCATTATGTACCACATGCATGTAATTATTCTCTCTGTTGGTGACGAATTGATATTGGGTCAAATCATTGATACGAATGCCGCCTGGTTGAGCTTGCGATTATCAGAGTGTGGTGTGTTAACCCGTTATCATAAAACCATTCCCGATGATCACGACGCGTTTGTTAAGGCAGTCAAACAGGCTTCAAAAGAAGCGGAATTGGTTATTTTGACCGGTGGACTTGGGCCGACACAGGATGATCTTACCCGGCAGGTTCTTGCTGAAGTCGCAGGAGTGCAGCTTATTCTGCACGTTCCCTCTTTGAAACATATTGAACGTTTATTTAAGGAACGAGGCCGAACACTGACTGATAATAATCGCGTGCAGGCTTTTTATCCGGAAGGCTCTGAAATCCTGGAAAACTCATGCGGAACTGCAACAGGTGTGAAGCTCAACATTGGAAAGGCAACGATATTTGCTTTCCCCGGTGTGCCGGAGGAAATGAAAACCATGTTTACTCAAAGTGTCATACCCATGCTCGTTAAACAGGCTGAGGGTTCCGCGAAAAACAAGCAAACTGTTTTGACATTAACTCTTAATACATTCGGCTCCGGAGAATCGGCAATAGCGGAGAAACTGGGCGACATGATGGATCGAGACAGGAATCCGACAATCGGCACAACAGCTTCGAATGGAATCGTTTCAGTGCGGATTCGGAGTGTCTTTGAAACAAATGTAAAAGCCAGAGCTGAGATGGATCAGATATCAGCCGAAGTCCGGAAACGTCTCGGAACAGTTATTTTCGGTGAGGGTAAGGAAACGCTTCAGGCAGTAGCAGGACGGAGGCTGATGGAGCGCCATTTAACCGTGGCTACAGCAGAAAGCTGTACCGCAGGGCTATTGGGAAAAATGCTGACAGAACCTTCAGGCGCCAGCGCCTGGTATCAAGGAGGCTGGATCGTCTACGCTAATTCGCTTAAACATGAACAATTAGAGGTGCCTCTGGAGATGTTGGAACGGGAGGGGGCAGTGAGCGAGCCGGTGGCGAGAAGCATGGCTGATCAGGCTTTGAGGCTGGCTGGAACCGATTATGCGCTTTCCATAACTGGAATTGCCGGACCAACTGGAGCGCGGCCGCACGCTGCTGTCGGAACAGTATGGCTTGCTTTGGCTAAGCGTCAACGTGATGAAATCGTAATACGGGCAAAGCGTTTTTTATTTCATGGTGACCGGCATACGGTTCGCGATCGTTCCGCAAAAACAGCATTGAACATGTTGCGGCTGGAGCTGATGGAGTGCTGATCCAGGCTGGAGCTGATGGAGTGCTGATCCAAATTAATCCCTCATTACCAACTATACCCTGATTTTTCCGTATAGTGATACTATCTTCTTCTGTTTTTTCCATGCCAATCATTTTTTCTAAAAACGATATTGGTATTTCTGCTTCAGTAAATATTCAGTGAACCACGTGCGCTTCTCGGAGAAACAAGCTGAAGCTTGAACTCCAAACACCGGAAACGGCGCCATCAAGCGTTCGGAGTTCAGGCTTTAGCCTGCATGTTGTGCACCAACACGTGATTCACTGAATATTTACCTGCTTCAGGTTTAAAATCAGGGTTTTTCAGGACCGACTTTATTACGATATTTTTCAAAAAATGATAAAGGAATTTCCACCTC
>CAZBGF010000201.1:0-4164 GCA_964491255.1 uncultured Verrucomicrobiota bacterium | reverse complement strand
AGACGCTTTCCAGCGCCGTAACCGCCGCCCCGACAGCAAAGGCTACAGCCACCTGGACCTTTTTCCCGAGGCCAACGCGCACGACACGGTGAATCATCTGCTTTACCTTTTCAGGAAGTTGTAATGTTACATCCTTCGCCATCCGGGTCTTTCGGTAGCGGACAGCATCACGAAACGAGTAAATTGCGAAGCCAACGAGAATTGTAACCAGAATAAAATCGACGATGGTGCGGACCGTTTGAAAACACGAAAGCGCGTGAAGGGCGCGCATGACTCCGAAGCCGATAGCCGTATATGTAAGAAATGACGCGAGGCAAAAGGCGACTCCAACCCGTATCAGGTTCCAGCCACTGACACGCGATATGGATAGCGCACTGATGAGGAAAACCAGCGTCGAAATCGCACACGGGTTGATGCCGTCGATGAGCCCTCCGATCAGAACCCCTGTTAAGGTAAAACGTTCAAGCCGTTTTGCGACAAGGTCCCTGCCGGCCTGAGGGGACATCAAAGCGGTTGAAGGTGCAGCATCGGTGTCTTCCAGGTGTGCCGCCAATCGTTCATCCATGAGTGAAAAAAGTCGCTTGTCTATTGCCTCAAAACCCGCGAGTACGTTTTTTCCGTCGATCACCATGAATACGTAGGCGTTATCCTGAACGCCTTGCCGTTCCATGTAAGTCACTAGTTTCAGGTAATGATTTTCAATGCCAATATCACACTTGTTCAGAACGTAAAACCCTTCGTATCTCTCCTGTAGTACAGGTATCACTTCCGAAGCCACACGTAAACATTCCTCACATCCCGGCTCAAAAAAATAATCAATGATTACAGGTGTAACCGCTGGAGGCGGGGATATCTCTCCAGGTGAGGCGTCAGACACAGCCATAAGTGCGGCGACAATGCCAAGCACAATTGTTGTCAATAAGATTTTGCCAGCCGGCATTAAAGACATTCTGTCGATTGCTGTACGTTTTATGTTTATTGTCGTTCTTCCTGTACCCGGATCGGGACATCGAGGAGCTTCTCTTTACCATCCGAATTTTTCACGCGGATATGGAAAACCTTTCCGTCCATATCCATAGAAGGCAGAAGGTTTCTGATCTTTACCCTGTAACGCCCTGCGCCAAGTGTTTCGGTAATTACATCAGCATCAATACCTGACATTTCAACTCCAAGAATCTCAAACGGCTTATTCCTGTGAGAACGCACGATGAAAGACCGGTTTACTGGTTTACCATTGCCTGAAAATTCCGGGAGAAAAAATTCGTGTGGGGTGACAATTAATCTTTTTTGCATAAACGCGGCAACAGGGATTTCGATATGCGCGTATCCAGGATGATCGGTGCAGACTATCAATTTGCCCTGCAAGTTTCCGCTGGTTTGAAGCACAGCGTCCGTCAGGTTAATTTTAAGTTCGTGCTTGCGACCTTCTTCGATCTGTTCCACGCTAACAGTGCAAAAAGAGGCCTCATTGGTTTCAATTTTTGTAATCTGAAACGGCTTGTCTGTAGCGGAAATAATGCGGACCGTTTTCTCTTTAACCGGTTCGCCTGCAATCCCGAAGAAATTAATCCTGTATGGCCTGGCCTCGATATCTCTTCGAATTTCTCCGACGAGCTTCAGCTGATAACGAGGAGACTTCGGATCGTTCGAGTGCACATAAATACTCTTGTGCTGCTTGTCTCGACGTCCTTTTAATGAAAGACGCGTGACAAGTTCAATCTCGCTGCCGGGCTGAATCTTGCGTTTGGAAAGACGGGTTGTTGTGCATCCGCAAGTGGCGTGGACGCGTTTAATGACAAGAAGTCTGTCACCTTCATTACGGATCAGAAACGTGTGTTCAATGCTGTCGCAATTACGAACGGTCCCGAAATCGTATACCGGCTCGTTACAGACCAGCCGAGGACCGATTTGTTCGTCGGTATGGACCAGACAAGGAACGAGAATGAAAGCCGCAGTCAGGCAAGCTAATGCAAGCGACATAAACATATTCTTGGCCTTATTCATTGAATCCTATTTTCATACAGTCGCGTGATTGTCAGTTTATAACCACGTCTTTATCAGTGTCCAAGCACCCGGCGCACTAATCAGAACCCCGAGAATGTAATGCATTTTTTCTTTTTTCAGGCTCCTTGTCGTAAAGGCCCCGAAGGGAGCTGCCAGCATAGATCCAATCAGCAGGGCAAGTATGACCTGCCAATGGAACATTTTTGGTGAAACATGTGATGAAGGAATTCGGCAAACGGTATCTGAAAAATAGGCGGCTGAATCTCCGTGACTGTTTTCCCAATCAGGTAAGCAAAGAACGCGCAAATGCAAATCGGGGCTTCAGCCAACGTCGTAGCGCCGATTGCTGCCTTATGATCATGTCTTGCCAGAATCTGTCCCCCGACAGCAGATGATATACTCATAAGTGCTTCCGGAAATCTTTTTTAACTGTCATCGCTTCCTTGTTCTCGCTATCTTGCATTTTTGTGTTGTGCTGGAATTAAGTCTGTGTAAAATACCCAAATAAGACGGTCGTGTCAATTGTTAGATTTCTGCGAAAATACCCAAAACGGTTTTTGGAACTGTCTTGCATATTGTAGCCGTCGCTTTGTAAGCGACGTCCCCTGCGCGGTTTATAAAGCCGTGGCTGCAACGGATAAAATTACCTCAACAGGGTGATTTTTCTATTTCGCAGAAGTCTATAATTAATCAGGTTAAAGAGAATCAAATATGAAAAAAGATAAGAAGCAAGGACTTTCTACCAGAGCAGTTCATGCCGGTGAAATCCGGTATAACGAATACGGCTCTATAACGACACCAATAGTTCAAAGCTCTACGTTCATCTTTAAGAATATCGAAGAAATTATGCAGCTTGCTGATGGCGGAGTTGAGCGGTTTGAATACGGTCGCTACGGACATCCTACTCAATATGCTGCAGAGAGAAAGCTGGCAGACCTCGAAGATGCTGAAGATGCCGTGCTGTTCTCATCCGGCATGAGCGCCATAACCACTTCACTTTTTGCTATCCTGAAAACAGGAGATCACATGATAATAACAGATGACGCATACAAACGTACGCTGGAATTCTGTAAAACATGTCTTGACAGATTCGGCGTTGAATGCACTGTTGTTAAAATGTGCGACTATGATGCGATAGAAAAAGCGATAAAACCAAATACGCGGGTATTCTTTTCAGAATCACCGACAAATCCATACCTCAATATAATGGATCTTAAACGACTGATGCGTATCTTTCGCGGAACAGATATTATAGTCATATCCGATAGTACTTTTGCCACACCCTATAATCAAAAACCGCTGGAGTATGGCGTGCATATTGTTATACACAGTGCAACTAAGTATCTTGGCGGTCATAACGATCTGTTGAGCGGTGTTGTGTTGGGCAAAAAGGAGCTAATTGAACCAATCCGCGAATATTTGAAAATAACGGGGGGTGTCATAGACCCGAATTCATCCTACTTGCTTATCCGCGGATTGAAGACCTTTGATCTGAGAATGAAGCGACTCAACGGAAATGGCCAGGTCGTGGCGGAATACCTTGAGCATCACCCGAAGGTAAAACGTGTATATTATCCTGGTTTACCCAGTCATCCTCATTATGACGTTGCAAAAGAGCAGATGAACGGGTTTGGCAGTATAGTTACGTTTGAGGTAGAGGATAACATCTCGTATGTGCTGAACTTCTTGAGCCGTCTTAAGATCATAAATATTGGGCCAAGTCTCGGCGGTGTAGAATCTCTCATCACTCACCCGGCAACTGTTAGCTATTATAATAACACAAAAGAAGAACGTCTGAAGTTGGGGATCAAAGATGGTATTATTCGTCTCGCCGTGGGCGTAGAGAATGCAGAAGATATTATTAGCGATATTGACCAAGCTTTCGACGCAGATTCCTGAGCCAACGATTTCAGCTGTTTCACAGAACGCTATGGTTTCTCGTGAGCTCCTTCATGTTTACTGCGCGGCCTTAATACTGCCACGCCAAGAATGACCAACAGCACAATGGCAGAAAGAGTCTTGACGCTTAAGGGCAGCATCCAGGCCGTTGAAGAACTGGGCAAAACATTGCTGATCGTAAACACATAATCCATAAGCAGCCCGGAACCAAGTGCGCTAACAGCCACGACACCCAGATATATCAAAGCGCTCCGTTTTCCC
>CAZBGF010000200.1:0-4182 GCA_964491255.1 uncultured Verrucomicrobiota bacterium | reverse complement strand
GTATAACCAGCAGAACAAGCAGAAAAACATAAGAATTTTTGCCACTGATTTGCACAGATTGACACTGATGGGCACGGATGTAAATAAGTTGAAAGTTATAAGTGAAAAGTTGTAAGTGCTTGCCCGTGGAGCCGCCCTGCGGCCAGGGAACTTTCTCGCTTTTCGCGCTTTTCGTAGTTATGTTTTAACAGCTGAGCACGAAATTCTTGATCTTTATCCGCGAAAATCCGCGCAATCCGCGGTTAAAAGGCTTTTCGGACAGGGTCTAAATAGCTTGAGCAATGACGCAGCATCTTTTGCAGTTCTGCTATGTTGTCGCGAAACAACGATACACAGCAAAAGCTGTTTGGACATCAGTAAAGGAGCTAACAGCATGAATTTTGAATTGAACCAAAGACAATTAATGGATATTTCAAATGAACTTAAGATTAAAGTTCAAGCCGGTCTCCAAGCACAAGATACAGAAATTAAATGTTTACCAACTTATATCCCCGTCCCTCAATCTCTAATAAACAACGAAAATGTTTATGTTCTTGATCTGGGCGGATCAAATGTTAGAGCTGCCCTTGTATCTTTTCATGACCAACAATTAGTTTTTAAGAAAGAGCTCATTGAGTCGCCAATGCCATGGGAGCGCAACAAGCCTTTAAAAAAAGAAATATATTTAGGTATACAATCCAGTCTTTTAGAATCACTGGGGTATCCTGATTGTTGCCCTTTGGGTTATTGTTTTTCGTATCCAGCGGAATCAACACCAGAAGGCGATGCAATCCTCAAGGAGTGGACTAAAGAGATTGTTGTACCGGGCGTTGTCGGCCAGCAACTCGGCAGCATGCTTCTCAACCACATCTCCAAATTTCATCAAGGCATGCATTGTTCTAAGATAACGGTGCTCAACGATACTGTGGCGAGTCTTCTGGCGGGGTTGACCCTGCCGAAAGTTGATGCCTGTATTGGATTGATTGTCGGCACAGGGACCAATATGGCAACATTGATTAATGCTGACGACGTTCCGAAAATCCCCGGCGAATTGCATTGGAAAGGACTTATTCCGGTGAATTTAGAGTCTGGCGGCTTTTCTCCGCCGCATCTGACACAGTGGGATCAAGAAGTCGATGATCACTCAGAAGATGTCGGAAAGCAAAGATTTGAGAAAGCCGTATCAGGAGCATATTTAGGCCGACTTTTTAAGGCTGTTTTTCCGGAAAGCGATTTTGTTCCGAATTCCGGTGCTAAAGGACTGGTAAGTTTATTAAATGCGTCAAGAGACAGAGAGCATCCTCATAGTGTAACCGCTTTTCAGATCTATACCCGATCAGCGAAACTTGTGGCGGCTTCTTTAGCCGGCCTGATTAAGCTTTTGAATGGCTTAAATCGAACTAAGACTGTAAGAATTGTTGCCGAAGGAAGTCTTTTCTGGGGAACAGTTTATGGAGATCAGCTTTTTCTTAAAATGACAAAAGCGACGCTGGACTCCATTTTAGCTGAGTCGGGTTTATCCGATATAACTGTGGAATTTGCGAAAATAGAAAATGCAAATCTTGTTGGCACTGCTCTTGCTGCTCTTGCATAAACTTATTTCTGTTAATGTCGGGTAAATTCTATTTCCAGTTGCTGTCGCAATGTACGAATCCCGAATACTGCCGCTGGCAATGTCTCCCTGCGCGTAATATGTGTAATTCTGGGAGGCCGAAAGCGTTTTGGAGCCGCCGGACAAAATACTGCCTCCTGTGGAGGCGGTCCATAGCGACAGTTTAAGTGAGGGAGACAGGTGAGTTGTGAAGTCCCTTGAAAATCAGCTTCGGAAAAATTCAGATATTATCATCCGGTTATCTCATCGTTCATTGATGAATGTTTCCGTAGCTGTCCAATGCGTCGGATAGCCGCCATGACCCGCTCATGCCAACATAAGGGAATAGGCGCATCAGACCTAACCGCTTGATTGAAATCGTTTTTATTGCTGGATCGAACCGGATTGAACATTTTCTTTTTCATGGTTTTATCTCGTACGTCATTGATAGCAAAATTGTGATTTCTGTTGTGAACTTGATTTATTTGCCACAAAGATTCCATGATATCAAGGAAAAACAATAAAAATTACCAGGCTCGAGGCTATCCGGGAATCAGAGATGCTGCCTCAATCGGAAGGGTGTTTATCGGTTAGGCGTGAAGTACAGACCGACTGGCTCGGCACATTGATGGCGCAAAGCTCGCTATTAAATCTTCATCGCCAACCGATGAATTCATCAATTTGCGCAACAGGGTGCGGGATCGGCTGACGCGAACCTTGACATTTCCCGGACTGTATCCCAGGATGGCGGCTATGTCCCACAGGGAATAGCCCTGCCAATAAAGCAGCCACAGCATGGTCCAATCATCGGCTTCAAGCCAGTCTATCGCATGGCACAGCATCTCCCGCATTTTATCCAATTCCATTTCCGATTGAACCGCCTCGCAGGCGTTAGCCTGGCATGCCCGCTCCACTTGTTCAATATCCTGGAGATTCAGGTTGCTGATGGCACGGGTCGGGTGGCGGTTAACGGTGCGCCAGTAATCGCAGCAGCGCCGGACGGCAATCTTAGCCAGCCATTGCCGGAATGATGTATTCGTGTGATAATGAGGCAAGGATTGATAGGCGTGGATAAACACCTCCTGCGCGATCTCCGCCACCTGCTCGCGGGCTACGTGCTTTGTCACAATAGCGAACACCCAGCGGTCATAGCGCCGCACCAGAACCTCGAACGCATCCACATCCCCGTTCAGGACGCGCTCGATGACGGCGTCGTCGCTCGGCTCAGGCGCCGGCAAGCCGGCAGCGCCTCCGGGAGATAGTCCGCCTGCAACATCTGTGGCGTAACCACTGCGGGCAGGGAATTCCTTCAACAGCTGCTTTTCGCTCATGATTCACCTCCATGTTGATCTTCTGTTAGGTTTGCAGCCCCGGTCGGCGTTGGTTGCTGAAGTAGAATAGATGCCATTGCTGCTCCCAAACAGTGCCTATGCCATTCAGCGGTACCCTGACCATTTGCCGCTTCCCATGATCTGGCTGTTGTCCCATAAATAATGGCGTATTTAGCCAGTGTTCCGCCAAGATCAAAAAGATTTATCAATGTACGTTGAGATTGCTGTGGCGAATCCATGAGATACGAACACGAGAGGCATCCCGTTAAAGACCTGACACTAAATATTCCTTGGTAAAACAATCCGCTACTTGTAAAGAGGGACTCCCTTCGTTTCTTTGTTCACACTTGGATCAGCTTTACTCGCTTTATTTATTTTCTTCGAGTACTCCTCGGCAAGTTGAACTCTATTGCTTTTCTCGAATCGCAGAAAACTCCTCTCATCATCCCATCCTATTCCGCCAATAACTCTCGTAGCATCGCGAATGGGTATCTTGGAAGCTGGTAATTTAAGGAACTTGTTAAAAACGAATAAAAGTATATCATCTTTCTTGTACCATCCGATTGGATCCTTAAACCATCCTCTGGCATTTCCACGGTCCACAAGTATTTCCCCATACGATTCGCTTTCTGTGAGTTGACCTGCTTGTCTCGATGTAACCTGGATGACATCTTTGTTGGTATGGTACGCGTAGTCTGTCAGCGTCTTAAATACTTCCGCTACATCAATCCCCCCCAAACCTTTTCGTTGAATCAGCAAAGTTAAGACGCGAGAATCAATTATCTCGAACTCATAGCCTTTTGAATCCCACGTAAGGACAACTCCATCGTCTTTTCGTGGGCCAATGTCCGCTACGGCTTGTGCATCAGCTATCTTTGTTCCGTACAAGAACTCTGGTTTCATGACCTTCTTAATCCAGAACCAGGAGTAGTTAACCTCACGCTCTCGAATCTTTTTGTCAAGATTATCTCTAACATCCAAAGCTTGTGGTTGGTTATATGGTGTATGCGCCACAGATATCGAACCAGGCACTTCTGGTGAAACCCTGAATGCTGTCATATTGAATCCACTCTTCCCATACGGCTCTTTAGCACAAGCAAACGTACAAAACAAAATCCATAAAATGAGACCAAAGGTTATTTTCATGATATCACTCTCCTGTGCTGCCGATCGGCTGACAAAGGTTCTGCTGTTCGAAATGGGTATCCGCTTCTACTGGACCGTATCAGAAGTGTCTTGCAGCATAATAGTGGAATCATCAATAAAGATGTTAATTAGCGG
>CAZBGF010000199.1:0-4191 GCA_964491255.1 uncultured Verrucomicrobiota bacterium | reverse complement strand
GTATTACAACACCCATCATCCTTTGGCTTGGTCTCTGCACTTAGAAGCATCGAAACGTGGCGGCGGTCGATATTGGAAACGGGCGTTCCGATATGCCTGTCTCGACAAACAACCCCAAGATTACTGGACGGAACTTCGAGAAGAAATCGAATCCTCCCCCTATGACGTTTTTGTGGCCAGTTCAGAAGAGTTTGGCGTCGTGCTGGATCTTCACTTGACGGCCCCTTTGCTTGCCGCATTTTTGGAAGATGTGGATTTAGGCATCATTGTCTATTTCCGCCGTCAAGACGATTTTCTCCAATCGGTCTACAACCAGGCAGTAAAAGGTAATGAAGACCGCTTTACCCGGGGTTTTTGGAACTATGTCGATCCGATTCTGCAGGTGGGCGGAGCGGATTGCATGAAGGTACTGTCCCCTCTGTCGGAATCCCTGGGAAAGAAAAACATCAAAGTACGGGTTTATGAAAAGGAGCAACTCAAGGACGATATTTTTGATGATTTCCTTTCTGTGCTGGGGATTGAGGATGCTTCCGGATTTATTAAGCCTCAAAGCATACAGAATCCTCGACTGCCATCTGATCTGCTTCCGATCATCAGAAACATGAATCGGATACCCATGGATACGGATATGCGAAGCCACCTGTTGAAGTTCCTGCACAGGCGGTATGCTAAGGAAGGGCCCTTCACAAGCCATGATTTTCTAACTCCGAAGGAACGCTGCGATATTCTTAATCTCTTTCGCGAAAGCAACCAGCAGGCAGCACGGGAATTCCTGGGAAGATCTGACGGACGTTTGTTTTATGCAGCCGATCCGAATCATGAATCGGAGCAACATGATAGCGGTTTCTCAACGGATGAAGTTCTTGAAATCATAACAGAGCTTTGGGATGAGTATGCTAGAGTTAAAGGACAAGGCTAGTGTCGTGTCATCCATAAACTTTCGAATAAATAAAATATGGTTAAACATCATTAATGGCATATGCAGGATTATGCTCTGAGACGTTCGAAATGTGACACGACACTAGCCTATAGAAAACATGTAAGCTCAGACCGATTTCAGAAAAAATCCAAATTATCAAAAAAGGAGGAGTCATATATATGGTTAAAAGCTACAAGAAGGTTTATTCACTGTTTAATTTTATCAGACGCAACCCCGGAGAATATTTAGAAAACCCTTTGGACTCTCCGACCATCCAGACGGGGCATGGCAGGAATACAACTGAAAAACACCTGAAGATATCTGCCTGTATTATATGAAAAACGGGGGAATAATGACGACAATTGAAAGAAATCTTGCCTTAATTCACATAGACAGCAAAGCGCTGGTTGTAGGAAATCCGGAAGCATTCTCCAAGTACAGGGAAACTCTGTCAAAATATGCGTCACAGGTTACTCTGCTGGATGCTGAATCGCAAGCGGTGGAGTATAGGAAGGATGTTAGCCTAGTGATAGTTCTGGGACGGAGTATTCGGGAAACACATACATATTATTCAAAATGTAATCCGTTCAAAGAATGCGGTGTCCCTGTGGTTTTTGGAATTGAAGAAAGAACCTTGATTTTTTCTCCACCATCCTGGCAAAAGGCTGACCTATCAATTCAGGGTATGTTTTATCTGGCCTCTGTGTATTTGTCAGGCTTACCGCGCAAAGGAAAATATATCGAGTTCGGGGTATTTGACGGAAGATCTTTCACCATCGCATGCCATGCATTGCAAGGAGTTTGCAACGGCTTCTTCGGATTCGATTCTTTCCGCGGAATTATAGGATCTCAAAAAGAAGAACGAAGGCTTTACCAGGAAAACGCAAATTACGCAAATATTGAAACATTCTGGCACAACATGAAAGTCGCCGGCGTTGATCACCTGTCGATAAACGTCGTACAGGGAGCGTTTCAAACTACGTTGCCGGGCAAAACTCCCGCTGATTATGGAATTGATCATATTAGCGCCGTCCACATAGATTCCGATATTTACGAAGCTGCGTTGCTGGCACTAGAATTTGCAGCTCCGTGTCTTACCACGGGGGCACTGATTCTATTTGATGAATATCATGCATTTGCCGCAGACAATAATAAGGGCGAGCGCCGTGCAATGAGAGAGTGGTTGGAACTTCACCCAGAGTTCTCCGCAGAACCCTATAGGAATTATACTGCCGTCTCTCGGAGCTACATCATACACAGGGAAGGAGGCGTATCCACAAAGACTTCGGAGGATTATTCATGATAGGCTGGTATCTGGAAAAAGAGAGCTATTCTGAATCTGCTTTAAGGAACGATCACCAAAAATCTGGGATACAAGCCCTCTACACTATTTCTCAACCCCGACAATCTTGACGGGTTTAAACAACAATATCCGTTATACTATCGCAAGGTAATGATAGATTTGACCTGGAACTGTAATTTCAAGTGCGCCTATTGCAACGCCAAACCGGCAGAAACTCCCAACCTTATCAATCCGTCACAACTTATTGAAACCGTAAAAAGTATGGTATCAGGAACCAACAGGTTTACGATCGGCAACGGGATGGAACCCACCATTCATCCTCAATTTATTGCTACATGTAGTGCGATACAAGAACTCAATCTTCATCATTCATTGTTCTCTCTGCAGACCAACGGCAGGAATTTGATTAAATTCTCACCACAGATGCTGAGATCCGCCGGGTTTAATCTTGTTTCAGTTTCATTAGATGTTTTTATTCCCTCCATTGCACATTTCCAGCGAAACGGATTGAGACCTGGTACTCTCTTCCGTTCCATTGCCCGAATATTGAACGAATCCGACATCAAAATACGAGTGATCATTGTTGTAACGGCACTGAATATTCAAACCGCAATTGAGTTCGTTGAATTCTGCATTCAATTCGGAATTAACATATTCACTCTTCGCCAGGTAATCACTCGGCAAAGCAAGGAGTTCTTCGAGGTCGGAGGCAAAACTTATCCTGTTCGAGAACTCGAGATATCAAAAGAGGCCTTCCAAAATTTAAAACGTGATGTAGTGGTAAAGTTTGATTCGACAGCAGAATTTGAATTTTATGACGAAGTAGACATCCATAGACACGCCGCAAACACAAAAAGCGGCAAGAATTGGCAAGCGTCCGATTGGAAAAACTATATAAAAAATCTCGCTCAGAGGACGGGGCTTTAATTCACCCCCAAAGGATGAACCGAAAAACAGAGGAACATATCAGAGCATTTTCAGTTGAGTTTACAAATCACTGCAATTACCGCTGTGTCTTGTGTCCTCATGCGTATTACAAAAAAGAACAATCCCCAGCCGGCAATATCTTCAATCGAAAGAAAGAATTTATCTCCAGGGAGTTATGCGAACTTGCTCTTGATGAGGCAGGGAAACATACGGATAACGTATTGATTGGTTTTTTCGGCAAACCCCTCCTTCACCCTCGCTTCAGGGAGCTGATGGCGTGTATCCCGGTACAGAGCTACTATGAAGTCCATTTGAATACAAACTGGTCGCTTTTTGAAAAAAAACATGTCGAGACGTTCAGGCGGCTTCATTCGGTCAGGATCAGTCTGGATACCAATGATCCCGATCTCTACGATACCCTGTGTTCCGGGGGACATGTGCTGACGTGGGAAGGGCAAAAGAACAGTGAAAGATTACCGGTGATCGAAGAGAAGCTTAAGCAATGGCTTGGGTTGCAACATCGCCCAAAAACGCGTATCGTCGTGGTGAAATCGACATACAACCGAAACGATCTGAACGGATTTGTCAGAAAGTGGCAGCCCTTTCTCAAAGCGGGAGATCAGATCCTGCTGAAATCGGTGATTTCCTACGGCGGGGTTGTTCTGGATGACGAGATGAGCCTGAACCGGTGTGATACGCATGGGAATCCTTGGGTGAATATTTCATGGGAGGGTACTGTTTCCCCCTGTAATCTTGATGTAAATATGGAGCTTGGAACCGGCAACTTGCTTGAGGAAAAAAGCATCAACAACATCACAAGCGGCACGTTATGGGCCAGTACCTTGAAAAAAATAAAAAACAAACAAGAAATATGCATACACTGTTTTGATGGAAACAACTGGTCGAAAAACGAGTCGTTTTACGGTGCGTAGATGCGGCGATGAAGATCGCTTGTTCAAGCCCGTTCATGCCCGTTCCGTAATTTAGACGGAATATGTCAATGAAAATGAGACACGCGATCCAAGAAATTAGACTCTAATCA
>CAZBGF010000198.1:0-4230 GCA_964491255.1 uncultured Verrucomicrobiota bacterium | reverse complement strand
TCTTGGCGCGATAAAAGGTATTTTGCTTGACGATGTGAGGCTCCTGCAGGCTAATCAACCTGAGTAATCACGATTGCTGTTCCGCAATCAGAACACCGATTTCCGGATAATTAACTGAGAACGGTTTTTTCCCGTTGAAATCATGGTCACTGGAATATTGAGTTCATGTTCGATAAACGTTATAAAATCACACGCCTGTTTCGGCAAATCTTCAAAAGAATTGGCATTCGCTGTTGAACACTGCCATCCAGGGAAAAAGTCATACTTCGGCTCCACATGAGCCAAGTCCATTGGATTACAAGGAATTTCTTTTAACTGGCGTCCTTGACACTGGTAGGATGTACATACCCCAATTTGTTCAAATCTGTCCAGAACATCCAGCTTTGTGACAATCAATCCATCAAGACTATTCAGCCGCACAGCACGACGCAACTGCACAAGATCGAGCCAACCGCAACGCCGCGGACGCTTTGTTGTCGCCCCGTATTCCCCTCCAACACGGCGTAAGGTTTCACTTGTTTCATCATGAAGTTCTGTTGGAAAAGGTCCTTCCCCCACACGGGTGGCATATGCTTTCACCACACCTATAATCGTTTCAAGAAAATGAGGTCCAACGCCCGCCCCGACACAAGCTCCACCTGCTATAGTATGAGATGAAGTCACATACGGATACGAACCCGCGCTAACATCCAGCATGGTTCCTTGCGCACCTTCGAAAAGAATACGCTTGTTCTTCTGACGTGCCTGCTCCAGTAAAAGGCCGGTATCCACAATCATATCTGCAAATGGCCGCGCCAGAGAAAGCGTCTCATCGGCAATACGGTCAATATCACAAACTACACTAGCCTGTTCCGCTGGAAGAAACGCACGTTTGGAATCCAGGCATATTTTAAGCCGTTCCTTAAAATACGCTTCATTCAACGTGTCACAAATACGCACCCCCGTCCGTGCCGCCTTGTCAGCATAAGCAGGCCCCACCCCGCGCAGTGTCGTTCCAATCTTGAGTTTACCTCTGCGGGCTTCGTCATACTTATCTACAGCAATATGACAGGGCAGAATCAAATGAGCTGAACCGCTGATACTAAGCCGCTTTTTCCACTCGGACTGCGGCAAGGAAAGCTCCTTTAATTCCTTCACGAGATTCTCAAGATTAATCACTACACCGCCGCCAATTACACATTTGGCATGAGGCCGAAGAATCCCGGAAGGCAGGATGTGAAACACAAATGTTTTTCCGTCATGACAGACAGTATGTCCAGCGTTATCACCACCCTGGAATCGAACCACCACATCCGCTTGCCTTGCAAGCGCGTCAACAATTTTCCCTTTACCTTCATCTCCCCATTGGACACCAATAATTACTGCTGATGACATAACTTTCCTTCCGTTCATTTGCGAAGTTCAGAAATAACATGATCAACCTGCTCGACTGCTGTTCCGATATACTGGTCAGGATTCAGATAAGCATCCAGATCTTCCTCAGTCAGAACCGAGACTACTTTCGAATGACGCATTAAAACTTCCTTGAACGGCTGATGCTGGTTCAACGCCTGGTTAGCGGCTAAACGGATAATCTCATGAGCTTCCTGACGTCCAACACCTCGTTCCACCAGGCCAAGCATCACATACTCACTCATGATCAGACCATCTGTCCACTTCAGGTTTTCCTTAATACGGTCCTCTCTGATTTCCAGCGCTTTTAAAATAGTGTTCAATTGGCGCAATAGATAATCGGTGAGAATAAAAGTTTCTGGAAAAATCACCCGCTCAGCCGCGGAATTCGTCAAATCCCGTTCATGCTCCAGCGGAATATTTTCAAGCGCAGGCGCAACAGCCGCGCGAATGATACGGGAGAGAGAACAAATCCGTTCACTCTTATGCGGGTTCCGTTTCTGGGGCATGGTCGATGATCCCACTTGCTTTTTTTGAAACAATTCACAAAACTCACCAATTTCGGTTCGCTGAAGATTACGAATTTCTTTCGCTATTTTTTCACTGGTTGCGGCAATCAAAGCCAGACAAAAGACCACCTCAGCATGCCGATCTCTCTGGATCACCTGATTGGAAACCATAACCGGTGTAAGTCCGAGATCATCCATGACAAGACGCTGAAGCTCAAGAGCGTCAGGGCCAAAGCCAGCCTGAGTTCCTACCGCGCCGGTCATTTGACCTACATTAATCCTGGAACGGGCCTGACACAAACGATCGAAATGTCTCTGAAACTCACAGGCGAAAATGGCGAACTTGAGGCCGACCGTTGTAGGCACTGCATGCTGTCCATGGGTGCGTCCAACACAAACCAGCTTGCGGGTCCGCTCTGCCATTTCCAGGAGAGTCTCACACACATCCATCAGAAGCCGCTTGATAATATCCAGCGCTGATGTTAATTGAAGCGCAAGAGCTGTGTCTTCAATATCATAGGATGTCGCCCCGAAATGAATAAATTTACCAGCGTCTTCTTTGCAAACCTCGGTAAAGGCCCTGACCATAGACATCAAGTCATGATGAATTTCTTCTTCAATGGCCTTCACCCTATCAAGCTTGACCACATCAATTGACGCCTTTTCGCTGATTTCAGCAGCTGCAGACTGCGGGATGTGACCCAAACGAGCGTGTGCGCGAGCCAGCGCCGCTTCCACAGTCAGCCAACTCTGCAGTTTCGCCTCTTCCGTGAAAAGTTTTTTCATCTCTTCAGAATAGTATCTGAATTCTATAGGATGAACACTCATACCGACCTCCCTAAATAGGACGCAGATTTTCGCAGATACACGCAGATAAATTTAAAATAAATCTTTATTCTTAAAATCCTTATAATCTGCGTTTATCTGCGTCCAAAAAAAGAAATTTCCATACGATCAAATTTCAAACGTCCAAATACCCCTTCGATTTTAATGCTCTAAGGATTCGCTGATCAATCGGTTCATCCATAACAATGAATTCGCGTCCCGTAATAACCTCGTAGGCCTGAATGTACCGCTTGGCAGCTTCAATGCGAATGTCATCAGGCATTACCGGGGGCGTTCCCTCACCCCTGAATCCACGAGCCGCATACCATTCCCTGATATATTCCTTGTCAAGCTTCCTCTGCTCACTGCCCTCTGCAAACAATGCCTCATATGTGTCGGTCAACCAGTACCTCGATGAATCCGGCGTATGGATTTCATCGGACACCATCAGCTCTCCGTTACGCCAGCCCAGTTCGTATTTTGTATCAACCAGAATCAGACCCTGCCGCTTTGCATGGCGAACGCCGAAATCAAACAAACGAAAACAGATATCTGCCGCCGCATCAAACGTTTCAGCATCCACCAGACCCTCAGCAATGGCCTGCTCGCGGGCAATCGGACGGTCATGATGTTCCAGCTTGGTTGTTGGCGTCAGGATTGGACAATCCAGCTTCTGGTTTTTCCGCAATCCATCAGGAAGTAAATTCCCGCAATACTCACGAACACCCTGCTGATAATTATGCCACAAAGAAGTCTTTGTCACACCCGTAATATACCCGCGCACAACAAACTCGAGTGGCAACTGCTCGCATTCGGCCACTGTCATCACATTGGGATCCGGAATATCAATCACATGATTCGGCGCAATGGCCTTTGTCTGCTTAAACCAGAATGCTGCAAGTTGATTGAGAACCTGCCCCTTAAACGGAATTGTGCCAAGCACACAATCAAAAGCCGAAATGCGATCCGTTGTAATAAGAATACGCCGATCCGCCTGCTGATAACAATCCCGTACCTTGCCGGTTTCCTTTTTACCAAGACCTTTAAAAACGGTCTGCTGAAGCGTTCTTGTCAATTCTTCCCGAATTCGATTTTCTGTAATCATAATCTCATTACCCTTTTTAACCGCGGATTACGCGGATGGTCACGGATTATTGAATTGTTCTTACAATTCGTTTCCACTTCAATTTTGCATATTTGAAATTCAACAGGAGAGCCAGTTCTAACTCTGTGATTGTTAAATAGCCTATCATTTGCGCAACATGATTTTCATTAAATGCTATAACCACCTTGGTATCTACAACAACGAGTTCATCCACAATCATGTCTGGAACAAGGGTTCCGATGAGTTGTCCCCTGTAATGCACGGGAAAGGTCTCTGTTGCTCAACTTTGTGCCCACGTTTTCGAAGTTCGATCACCAAAGCGCTCTCATATAACTTTTCATCGAGTCCAGGTTTCAGAGCGTTAAGAACAGACATCGCTGCTCCAATGATTTTCCCGCT